>QCQC01000005.1 GCA_003212295.1 Pelagibacteraceae bacterium AG-447-E22
GATTGTTTTGTTATATCTGTCATTATTCTATCACCTTTGGTACAACAAAATAATCTTCATTATCTTGAGGAGAATTTTTAACAATTTGTTCTCGGATATTCTTACTTTTAACCTCATCAGATCTTAGTTTTAATGTTGTTTCAGCAACAGATGTTAATGGCTCAACATTGTCTGTTTTCAATTTATTAAGTTTCTCAATAAAATCAAAAATTGAATTTAAATCATCAGCTAATTTTTCAGCTCTTTTTTCATCTACTGAAATTCTTGATAATTTAGATATATGTTTTATTGTTTTAAGATCTATACTCATATGCTATTTAAATATGACGCAAACTATCACTTAAGTTTAAAATATACAATATGATCACTTTGGAAGAATTTAAAAAAAATCACTCGGATAAGTGTAGATTGATAGGTTTAGACCTTGGTTCTAAAAGAATCGGAGTATCTATTTGTGATGAAAAACAATTAATTGCTACTCCTCTCAAAACAATAAATAAGAATACGCTTACAGAATTAATTTCTGAACTTAAGGTGATTATTGACGAAAATAATATTAAGGGAATCATTATTGGAAATCCTCTTAATATGGATGGTTCATCTGGAAGATCAGCACAATCTGTGAAAGATACTTCTCAAAAAATTGAGGAAAATATTAATATTCCTATTTGTCTATGGGATGAAAGGTTATCAACAGTTGGTGCTTTTAATCTGTCTAGTCAATTAGATGTTAATGTGAGTAAAAGAGAAAAGAAAATCGATGAAAATGCTGCTGCTTTTATATTGCAAGGAGCAATAGATTTTTTGAATAATTAATACTTGCTATTGTAGACATTTATAGTTATAGAGTTGGTTTTAATGGCAATTAAAACAGATAAAGCTATTAAAATTTCCCAAAAACATTTGTTAGGTATCCAGGATTTATCAATTAATGATGTTAATTTTATACTTGAAGAAGCACACACATTTATAAAAGTTAATCAAAGCAAAAATAAAAAGATAGATGTATTGAGAGGAAAAACTCAAATCAATTTATTCTTTGAACCTTCTACTAGAACTCAGAGTTCATTTGAATTAGCAGGTAAAAGACTTGGAGCGGACGTTATGTCTATGAATATAAGTAACTCTGCAATTAAAAAAGGTGAAACATTAATCGATACAGCCATGACTTTAAATGCGATGCATCCAGATATTATTGTAGTTAGACATCAAGATTCTGGAGCTTGTAACTTACTTTCACAAAAAGTAAATTGTGCAGTACTAAATGCTGGTGATGGAAGAAGAGAACACCCTACTCAAGCTCTTTTAGATGCTTTAACAATTATTACTCGAAAAAATAAAATTGAAGGATTGAAAATTGCAATATGTGGAGACATTCTACATTCAAGAGTAGCTAGATCAAATATATATCTACTCAACATGTTAGGAGCTGAGGTAAATATAGTTGCACCAACAAATTTAATGCCAAAGGAAATTGAAAAATTCGGTGTTAATACTTTTACTGACATGAAAAAAGGGTTGAAGGATTGTGATATTGTGATGATGTTAAGATTGCAGAATGAAAGAATGACAAGCTCATATCTTTCATCAAATAGAGAATATTATGAATATTATGGATTAACTCCTGACAAATTAGAGCATGCTAAATCTGATGCATTAATTATGCACCCTGGACCAATGAATAGAGGTATAGAAATAGATACAATTCTAGCAGATGACATAAATAAAAGCGTAATTAAAGAACAAGTTGAACTAGGTGTAGCTGTAAGAATGGCTTGCTTAAAGATATTTTGTAGATAAATGAAAAAACAATATTTTATAAATGCAAACATAATTGACCCTCATAACTCTATTAATGAAACTGGAGGTTTGATTATAAGTGAAGAAGGTACAATTGAGGCTGTAGGAAAAAAAGTTAATAATAATAATCTACCAAGCAGAGAAAAGCCAATTGACTTGAAAGGAAAATATATTTTTCCAGGATTGGTAGATATGAGAGTCTTTGTTGGTGAACCTGGATATGAATATAAAGAAAACTTTAGAACTTTAAGTGATGCGGCATTATCTGGAGGTGTTACTTCTGTGGTTACGATGCCTAACACAGATCCAATAATTGACAATGTATCTATAGTTGATTTCTTAAAAAGAAGAGGAAGAGATAAATCTAAAATTAATATCTATCCATGTGCCTCGCTAACTAAAAATTTAGAAGGTACTAACATGACTGAATTTGGTCTCTTACAAAAGAAAGGAATTGTTGCATTCACAGATGGAACAAAAACGATTCAAAATCCAAGATTAATGTCTCGAATAATGAACTCTGCTAAAGATTTGGGTTGTTTAATCATGCAACACGCTGAAGATTATGAACTAGCAAAGAATGGGATGATAAACTCTGGAATTATTGCCTCTAAATTAGGATTGTCAGGCATACCTGAAATCGCAGAAAGAATTTTAATTGAAAGAGATCTTACATTGCTAGAAAAAGTCAAATGTAGATATCATATATCTCAATTATCATCACAAAAATCAGTTGAAGTAATAAAATATAGAAAAGAAATAGTGAAATTTACTTCAGGAGTTTCTATTAATAACTTATCTTTGAATGAAAATGATATTGGTGATTTTAGAACTTTTTTAAAATTGTCTCCCCCTTTAAGGAGAGAAGAAGATAGGTTGGCTTTAGTTGAGGGATTAAAAGATGGTCTCATTGAAGTTATTGTTTCAGATCATAAACCTGAAGATGAAGAGTCTAAAAGGTTAACATTTGCACAGGCGGCTACAGGTGCATCGGGGATAGAGACGCTTTTATCTCTCAGTTTAGAATTATATCACAATGGATCACTCAAACTAGAGACGATTATAAGAGCCTTGACTTCAAATCCAGCAAAAATATTAAAAATAAATAAGGGAAATCTCTCAGTCGGTAATGATGCAGATCTTTGCATAGTTGATATTGATAAACCTTGGATTGTAAAGAAAGAAAAGTTAATTTCAAAATCCAAAAATACATCAATAGAAGATAAAAAACTTCAAGGCAAAGTTATAAATACATTTGTAAAAGGCAAAGAATTATTTAAGCTATAGAATGGATATTTTTTTAATAGGTATAATTTCTTACCTCATGGGTTCCATACCATTTGGCTTTATACTTACAAAAATCTTTTTAAAAAAAGATATCAGAGAAATTGGTTCAGGTAACATCGGAGCCACTAATGCTCTTAGAACTGGAAATAAAACAATAGGTTACTCAACATTAGTGCTTGATATTTTGAAAGCTGTAGCTCCTGTCATTTATGTAAAAATTTTTTATCAAGATTTTTTATATATTGCCTCCCTATGTGCTTTTTTAGGTCATGTTTTTCCAATTTGGTTAAAGTTTAAAGGTGGAAAAGGTGTTGCAACTTATGTTGGAATTTTATTTGCCATAAATATCTATTTTGGAATTATCTTTGTTATTTCTTGGTTTACAACTTTTTTCATTTCTAAGTATTCCTCGTTATCATCTTTAGTGGGTGCAGCTTCTATACCTATATATTTATTGATTTTAAGTAAATTTGATCAGGGAATTTTTTTTACAATTATGTTTGTCTTAATTTTTTTTACTCATAGAGAAAATATTAAAAGATTGAAAAATAAAGAAGAAACAAAGACAAAAATTTATTAAATTGACTATCTAAGTGATTTGAGTACTTTGTAGTCTATGAATTTGGTCATTGTAGAAAGTCCTGCTAAAGCTAAAACAATAAATAAGTATTTGGGTGATGATTATAAAGTTCTAGCAAGTTATGGTCATATAAGAGACTTGCCTTCTAAAAATGGTTCAGTTGATCCGGATCAAGATTTTAAAATGGAATGGGAAGTTGACAGTTTTTCAAAAAAGTATCTTAAAGAAATTACTGATGCAGCAAAAGACTCTTCTAAAATTATATTAGCTACCGACCCTGACCGTGAAGGTGAAGCTATTGCCTGGCATGTAAAAGAATATTTAAATGAAAAAAAACTTTTAAAAGATAAAGAAATTGAAAGAGTTGTATTTAATGAGATAACTAAAAAAGCTGTAATACAGGGAATTGAAAATCCAAGACAAATTGAACCTCATCTAGTTGATGCTTATATGGCTAGAAGAGCTTTAGATTACTTGGTTGGTTTTAATATTTCACCAATACTTTGGACAAAACTACCTGGCTCAAAATCTGCAGGAAGAGTTCAGTCTGTTGCTTTAAAATTAATTACTGAGAGAGAACATGAAATTGAGTCATTTGAACCAGAGGAATTTTGGACTTTAAGTGTAAACTTTAAAGATCAAAATAATCAAAAAATTACCGCAAGTATTAGTCAATTAGATAATAATAAAATTGAAAAATTTTCATTTAAAAATAAAGAAGAAATAAATAAAGCTATAGAGAGTATAAATAAAAAAAAATTCAGTATTACAGATATTTCAAGCAAAGTTGTTAATCGAAATCCATCCGGACCATTTACTACATCTACTCTTCAACAAACCGCATCAAGTAGATTGGGTTTTGGCGCATCTAGAACAATGCAAATAGCACAAAAGCTTTATCAAGGAGTAGAGATAGAGGGTGAAACTATTGGCTTGATTACTTATATGAGAACAGATGGAACTAATTTATCCAAAGATGCAGTGTCAGCTTTTAGAGATTATATCCAAAAAGAAATTGGTAGCCAATACTTGCCTAAGGATGCTTTGAATTATTCTGGTAAAAAAGCCAAGAATGCTCAGGAAGCTCATGAAGCAATTAGACCAACAGATATAATCAGAACACCCCAAAGTGTTAAAAAATATTTAAGTACAGATCAAAATAAACTATATGATCTTATTTGGAGTAGAGCTTTATCTTCTCAAATGGAGTCTGCCAAATTTGACAGGAACACTATTACTATAACTTCAAACAACAATGACACTATTTGTAAAGCTAGTGGGTCAGTACTAAAATTTGATGGATTTTTGAAGATTTATAACAATCAAAGTAAAGATGATGATGAAAATGTTTTACCATCCATGTCTAAAGGACCTATTAATATCGAGGCATTACTAGATGAACAACATTATACACAACCACCTCCAAGATACTCTGAGGCTAGCTTAGTTAAAAAACTTGAGGAACTTGGTATTGGAAGACCATCTACTTATGCAAGCATCATCTCTACTATTGCTAACAGAGGTTATGCAGAAATATTGAATAAAAGATTCTTTCCTACTGACAGAGGAAAATTGATTTCTGCCTTTTTAGAAAAATTGTTCTCAAAATATGTAGATTATAATTTTACAGCAGGATTAGAAGATCAGCTTGATGAAATCACCACTGGAAAAGAAAGTTGGATTAAAGTTTTGGAGCTTTTTTGGAAAGACTTTAATAATAATGTATCAGAGGTAAAAGAAAAGAGAACTAGAGAGGTCTTGGATTTGCTTAATGATAGTTTAGGTGAATTGATTTTTGATAAAGATAATGAAGGAAATGTTGTTAGAAAGTGTCAATTATGCAATTCTGGAACATTAAGTTTAAAAAATAGCTTCAGAGGTGGTGCTTTTATAGGATGCTCAAATTACCCTGAATGTAAGTTTACACGACCATTATCTAAGGCAAAAGCTGCAGCTCAAGCACAATTAGCAGAACCGAAATTAATTGGAAAACACGAAAATGGAAATGAAATTTATCTAAAAAATGGGAGGTTTGGGCCTTATCTTCAGTACGAAAAAATTCCTACTGATATTGAGGTTGAAAAAGCTACGAAGAAAAAGAAAAAAGCAAAAAAATCTAAATCAGATGTTAATGAACTTTTAAAAAATGTTTCAATACCCAAGGGTTTAGATCTAGAAAGTATTGATTTAGAAAAAGCTCAATTCTTATGCTCACTACCTAAATCACTTGGGACAAATCCTGACAATCAAAAAGAAATTACATTAAACACTGGAAGATTCGGCCCTTATCTAAAATGTGAAAATAAGTCAGCAAGAATAGAAAATATAGAAGAAATTTTTTCAATAGGTTTAAATAGAGCAATTACTCTAATAGCTGAAGCTAAACCTGGTCGAATGTCTTCATCAATGATTAAAGATTTAGGCGAACATCCTGAGGATAAAAAGCCAGTTAGAGTAATGAAAGGTCAGTACGGTCCTTATATTAAGTACAAATCACTCAATGCAACTATACCTGAAGAAAAAGATCCTACCGAATTAACAATGGAAGAGGCTTTAATATTGATTGAGAAAAGAAAAGAATACGATAAAACTAAAAAATCTAAAAAAAGGAAATCTAAATGAATTATGATGAAAAAATTAAAGAACTTAAAATAAAGCTTCCTGAAGCAAAACCACCAGTTGGAAATTATGTTGCAACTAAAATTTCTGGAAAGATGTTGTTTATATCTGGACAAATTTCTATTGATGAGAATGGTCAATTAATAAAAGGGAAAGTCGGAAAAGATTTGGATACTGATTCTGGTTACAATGCTGCTAAACGATGTGCATTAAGTATTATTGCTCAAGTTAAAAAAGCTTGTGATAATGATTTATCAAAAGTTAAATCTTGTATTAAATTAACTGGATTTGTTAATTCCACTGATGATTTTATTGATCAACCAAAAGTAATCAATGGAGCGTCAGACATAATAGCTGCAGTGTTTGGAGATGCTGGTATGCATACTAGAGCTGCTGTAAGCACTAATAGCTTGCCATTAGGAGTATCGGTAGAGGTTGATG
The DNA here is from genome assembly GCA_003212295.1 of Pelagibacteraceae bacterium AG-447-E22. GTDB lineage: Bacteria > Pseudomonadota > Alphaproteobacteria > Pelagibacterales > Pelagibacteraceae > Pelagibacter. The sequence continues at coordinate 6,728 of QCQC01000005.1, forward strand.
CAATTTTTGAGTTGAATTAGATTTTATTTTCCAACGCTATAGTATTTAAATCCTTGATCTTTAATTTTGGTTGAAGAATATATATTTCTCATATCAAAAATAATAAATTTTTTACCTTTTACTAAATTTTTAAAATTAATTGATTTAAAATCATTCCATTCAGTATGAATAATCACAAGATCTGACCCTTGAACAGCTTCTTTAATAGTTGTTTTGTTAGTAACATTTTTTAATTTCAAAAACTCATTCTTGAATCCGGTTGGATCAAAATATTTGATTATTGCTCCTTTTTTTGACAACCAAGGTATCATTTTAAGACTTGATGAGTCTCTCATATCATCCGTATTTGCTTTAAATGTAACTCCTAAAAAAGCTATCTTTTTGTTTCTTATTTTTCTATTTAAAATTTGATTAACTCTTTCAAGTAAGATTTTAGATCTATTATCATTTGATTTAATTACAGATTTTATAACTGATAAATTTGTTTTAAATCTATCAGCTGTTGAAATGATAGCTTTAGTATCTTTTGGAAAACAGGACCCACCATAAGCAGGGCCTGCTCTAAGAAATCGGCTTCCTATCCTTTTATCAAGTCCCATGCCTATTGATATATCCTCTATATTAATACCAGTTTTTTCGCATAAATTTGCTATTTCATTAATAAAAGTAATCTTAGTTGCTAAAAAGGCATTTGAAGCATATTTGATTAATTCTGCTGCTCTTCTAGAGGTTTGTAAATATGAGGCTCCTTTAGAAATAAGTGGGCTGTATAAATTTTTTAAAATTCTACCAGTTTTTTTATCGTTAGTTCCAATTACAACTCTGTCAGGATATATGAAATCTCTTATTGCTTCTCCTTCTCTTAAAAATTCAGGGTTTGAGACAACAGAAAACTTTTTTTTGTTATTTTTTTTTGACAAAATTTTTTCAATTTCATCACCTGTTGTCACTGGAACAGTTGATTTTGTAATGATAATTTTAAACTTATTAATTGAGGAGCTTATTTCTTTAGAAACATTATAGATCTGACTTAAATCTGCAGAACCTCCTTTTTTTTTTGTAGGCGTACCGACACAAATAAAAATAATATCCGATTCTTTTACTGACTTTTTTAAATCTGAAGAAAAATTTAATCTTTTATTCTTGTAATTTTTAATTACTAATTCTGAAAGACCAGGTTCATAAATTGGAATTTTACCTTTTTTTAATAAATTTATTTTATTAATATTATTATCTACACAAATTACATCGTTTCCTAAATCAGCGAAACATACACCGCTGACTAGTCCTACATAGCCAGTACCTATCATACATAATTTCATGATTTAGCTATTTCCAAAGTTGATTTAATATAACCATTCATACTTCCACAATCTAAATATTTTCCTGAAAAAGTGTGAGCTATAAACTTATTATTTTCATAAATCAATGATTGAATAGCATCAGTAATATGAATTTCGCCACCCTTACCAACTTTTTGTTTAGATAATTTAGTAAATATTTTCTTAGGTAAAATGTACCTTCCTATAACTGCTTTATTTGAAGGTGCATTAGCAATAGATGGTTTTTCAATTACATCTTTGATTAAATAATTTCTTTTATCATATTTCTTACTTAATTTAAAAATTCCCCATCTTGAAACTGTTTTTTTATTTACATTCATACTTGCGATTACAGACGATTTATATCTCTTATGAATATTGATCATAGATTTGGAACAATTTTTTTTTATAATCAAATCATCTGGTAACAACATTAAGAAAAATTTATCTTTAATTAATTTCTTTGTTTTGAAAACTGCATCGCCAGTTCCAAGTGGTTTATTTTGGTATACAAATTTTATCATCTTTTTATATTTTAAAATTTTTCTATATTCTTTGACAATCCTTGGATCTTTCTTTTTTTTAATAATTTTTTTGTAGAAACTATCGTTATAGAAGTATTTTTTGATCATTTGTTTTTTTTTTGAAATGATAAAGACTATTTCTTTAATACCGGCTTCAATACACTCATCTAAAATATATTCAATTCCAGGTTTGCCATTAATTGGTAGTAGCTCTTTAGCAAAAACACTGGTCAATGGTAATAAACGAGTACCTAATCCAGCTAATGGAATAATTGCTTGTTTAATCATTTAAATGTTTTACTTATTAAAATATTTTATACAAATGAAAATTTTATTGAGAAATAATGATTTAAATGAGGCATTATCTTTTAGCTCTAATGTGGGTTTTGTGCCTACAATGGGTAGTCTCCACAAGGGTCATATTTCCCTAATTAAAAGATCTTTAAATTACTGTAATAAAACTATTGTAAGTATATTTGTTAATCCAAAACAATTTAATAACAAAAGCGATTTTAAGAGATATCCAAGAAATTTAAAAAAAGATTTAAAGATCTTAAAAAAATTAAAGGTAAATTTTGTATATACGCCAAATAAAAAACAAATTTATAACTCAAGAAACAAAATTAAAATACAACTTACAAAAAAAGATAAAATATTATGTGCAAAATATAGAAAAGGCCATTTTGAAGGTGTTATTGATGTAATGACTCGTCTGACAAAAATACTCAAACCATCAAGAATATTTATGGGAGAAAAAGACTTTCAACAATTGTTCTTAGTAAAAAAATTTATTGAGTCTAATTTTAAGTCCAAAATAATACCGTGTAAAACAATTAGAGATAAAAATAAATTAGCTTTATCCTCAAGAAATTTACTTTTAAATAAAAAAGATCTGATCAAAGCAGGCAAAATATCTAAAGAGTTAATTTCTTTCAAAAAGAAATTATCTAAAAAAAATTTTACTAACAAAATCATTAGATTAAAGAAAAATGAATTAGAGAAATTTTATGGTATTAATATTGAATATCTTGAAGTAAGAAATGAAAAAAATTTACAACTCTCAAAAAAAATTAAAAATTCTAGAATTTTTCTAGCATATTATTTAAACGGTATTAGATTAATAGATAACTTTTAATTTCTATAAAAAATAAGCACCAACACCTAAAAAAGAAACAAAACCAATTACATCAGTAATTGTAGTTACAAAAACACTTGATGCTATAGCAGGATCAATATTCATCTTTTTTAATGTAACAGGCACTAATATTCCAAATAATCCAGCAACTACCATAGTTAAAATCATTGAAATAGAAATTATAAGTGAAAGTTGATAGTCTTGAAACCAAACTTGAACTATCAATGAACTTATTACAGCAAAAATAATTCCATTTAAAATACCAATATTAAATTCTTTGAGTATATTTTGATTAAAATTATTTTTTGTTAAATCATTTGTTGCGAGTGTTCTTACAGTTACAGCTAAAGTTTGCATTCCAGCATTACCGCCCATTGATGCAACTATTGGCATTAAGAAAGCTAGAACAACCATTTGTTCAATTGTTGCACCAAATAAACTGATACAATACGTTGCAAGAAAAGCTGTGAATAAATTTAACAATAACCAATTAAATCTTCTTTTAGTTTTTGTAATCACACCATCTGTAATTTCCTCATCACCAACACCAGCTAGTCTTAAAGCGTCTTCTTCAGCTTCTTCTTTCAAAACTGTAAGGACATCATCAGATGTAATCATGCCAACTAATTTATTATTTTTGTCAACAACACAAGCTGAATTTAAATTATAGTTCTCAAAAGAGTGTCCTACCTCTTCCCTATCCATGTCTACTGGAATTAAAAAAATTGAATCATCCATGATTGAAGACATTTTAGTATCTCTTGAAGTTCTTAGAACTTTTGAAGAAGGAACCAAACCAATTGGTTTAAAATTTTCATCAACAATATAAATTTCCAAAAACTGTTCAGGTAGATCTTTATTTTCTCTAAGATAGTCAATTGTTTGTCCTACCGACCAATTACTTGGGATAGCTGTAAATTCCCTTTGCATAATTCTGGCAGCACTTTCCTCAGGATAACTAAGACCTTCCAAAAGAGCGAAACGATCTTTTGGTGGTAATAGACTTAAAATAGAATTTTTATCTTTTTCCTCAACATTTTCTAAAATAGCTATTGCATCATCTGACTCCAAGTTTTTTAATATTCTTACGATTGCATCTGATGATAGATATTTAATTATTTCGGTTTGAACTGACTCATTTAGTTCAACAAACACTTCTGGGTCAATTCTAAAATTATTAAGTTTAATTAAATTTTCTCGATCATTTAGACTTAAGTGCTCAATTATATCAGCAGCATCAGCTGGATGCATTTCCTTAAAAGAATTTGTAATAAATTGAGCGTCGTTATTAGAGATTTTATCAGTAACAACTTTTATATATTCTTTATTAAATTCAAAATTGACTTTTTTATCTTTGATTTTTTTTATTAAAGTCATAAATTTACCTATTATTCTGACGGAACTTTTAATACATAATAAAAAGATTACAATTTATAAATGAACATAGAAATTAAAAAGTCACAAAAACCAGTAAATTATGAAGATGCCTTAAAATTTATGGAGAAACGACTATTGGAAATAGACCAAAATAAATCTAATGACTTAATTTGGATTTTAGAACACGAAGATATCTATACAGCTGGAACTAGTTATAAAGAAAGTGAAATTATCGATAAATCAATTCAGGTCCTAAAAACAAATAGAGGGGGGAAAATTACATATCATGGACCTGGACAATTAATTTGTTATTTTGTGATTAGTTTAAAAAAAAGAAAAAAAGATATAAGAAAATTTATATCTATTATAGAAAAGACAATTATTGAAACTCTTAAATATTATTCAATCGATACATTTCCAGATAAAAATAATATAGGTGTATGGTATAATGATAACTCAAATATAAAAAAAATAGCTGCGATAGGTGTGAGAGTAAGTAAATGGATAGCCTATCACGGATTTTCAATAAATATAAATAACGATTTAAAAAAATATGATGCAATAATACCTTGTGGAATAAATGATAAAGGAGTTACCAGCTTAAATAATATTAAAGATCAAAACTACAAAGGTATTGAAGACAAGTTAATTGATAATTTTATTTCAAATTTGAAAAGTTAAGTCTTTTAGTTCTCATTAGTTTTTTAAAATAATCTGGAAGTAATGCTTTGTAAGTGTATTTTTTATTTTCTATCATAAATCTTATTTGATAAGAATGAAGCATTAATTCTTTATTCAAACCTTTCGTTGATTTAAATGTTCTATATTTTTTATCTCCATAAATTGAATGGCCAATATTGAATAATTGTTTTCGTAATTGATGTTTTCTACCTGTAATAGGTTTCATCTCTACTAAACTAGAGTTTGAATTCTTGTCCAAAACTTTAAAAATTGTTTTTGCTTTTTCAACAATTTTTTTGCCATTATCATATCTTGTTAATTCATCTGTCCATTCACCTGAATTTTTTTCTAATTCACCGTTACATATAGCAAGATATGTTTTATGAACTTTTCTCAGTCTGAATAAAGAAGTTAATAATTGTGCGGTTTGTCTATTTTTAGCCATTATAAAAACTCCTGAGGTATCTTTATCTAATCTATGAACTGAAAAAGGCTTTATCCCATCAAAAATTTTACTTTTTGCAAATATATCAATTAAATTCTTTTTTGATTTGGTACCTCCTTGTACTGAAATTCCTGCACTCTTGTTTAAAACTATAAAGTTTTCATTATTATCTATAACCAGATCTTCATTTGACTTAATTATTTTGGTTGAGGGATCATATGTTTTTTTTTTTTGAATATAGTTTTCTTTGAAATTTAAATTGAATATATCTATTTTATCATTGGTTTGTACTTTAAATGAACTTTTAACTTTCTTTTTATTTATTTTGATTTTTCCAGCTCTTAAAGATTTTTCTATTAAACCTTGTGGGATGTTGCCTATTTTGTTTCTTAACCATCTGTCTAAACGCATGCTATTATACGTTGAGTCAACGATGTAACTTTTAACCATGATTAATCTTTAAGCTACAATTTTAAGCTGTAGGTATTTTTTTTTCTTCTTTTTTATTTACTTCTTTTGCAGGATCTTTCTTCTTTTTATCAACTCTTTTTGCCTCTACATCTCGATCGACAAATTCAATAATTGCCATTGGAGCATTATCACCATATCTAAATCCAGCTTTAATTATTCTGGTATAACCACCCGATCTTTTTTCGTATCTTTTAGATAAAGTTTTTTTTACCTTGTTGGCTGACTTTATGTCTTGTAGTTGAGAGACTAACATTTTAGTATTATGTAAAGTATCATTCTTTCCTAAAGTAATTATTTTATCCGCTTGAGGTTTTAAAAATTTTGCTTTTGGTAAAGTCGTTTTAATCTGCTCATATTTAATTAAAGAATTAAGCATATTTTTAAGTAACGCTTTTCTGTGTTCGGATGTCCTATTTAGTTTTTTATTAGCAAAACCATGTCTCATTTAAATAGTTTCCTCCAATTTTTTTGACATTTCAGCAATATTGTCTGGTGGCCAATTAGGTATTTCCATCCCTAGGTATAATGACATTCCTGTTAAAACTTCTTTTATCTCATTTAACGATTTTCTACCAAAATTTGGTGTTCTTAACATTTCACCTTCGGATTTTTGCACTAAATCACCTATATAAATTATATTGTCATTCTTCAAACAATTCATTGACCTAACAGATAGCTCTAGTTCATCAACTTTTCTTAATAAGTTTTTATTAAACTCTGGCTCTGTAGAAACTTCTTTAACTGGAGCCTCAACAGGTTCATCAAAATTTATAAACATTTTCAATTGATCTTGAAAGATTCTAGCAGAATAAGCAACAGCATCTTCTGCAGAAATAGAACCATTAGTTTCTACTTCCATTGTTAATTTATCATAGTCAAGAGCTTTACCTTCTCTTGCGGTACTAACTGAATAAGAAACTTTTTTGACTGGACTATAAAGTGAGTCTATAGCAATTAGGCCTAAAGGAGGTTCTTCGGGTTTGTTTAATTCCGCTGGAACATATCCTTTTCCAGTGTTTACATTCATCTCCATATGAAAATTTGTATTTTCATCTAAATTACAAATTACTAAATCTGGGTTTAAAATTTCTACATCTGCGACTGAAGTAATATTTGATGCCTTAACTTCACCTGGGCCCTTAGCATCTAAAACTAATTTTTTTGTACCATCTGATGAACATTTTAAAGCTAAAGATTTTACATTAAGAACAATATCTGTAACATCCTCTCGAACACCCTTTATTGATGTAAATTCATGTAAAACACCATCAATTTGAATTGAAGTAACAGCAGCACCCCTAATGGAAGAAAGCAAAATTCTTCTTAATGAATTTCCAAGAGTTAATCCGTAACCTTTCTCTAAAGGTTCTGCAATTATTGTAGCATGTGTTTGGTCATCACTAATTTTCACATCTAGTTTAGTTGGTTTAATTAATGATTTCCAATTTTTTACATTAATATTTTCAGTTTCCATTAAACTCTCCTTTTTTTTGGTGGCCTTGTACCATTATGTGGCATTGGCGTTGTATCTTTAATTGATAAAATTTTAAATCCTCGTGCTTGTAATGCTCTAAGAGCAGTTTCACGCCCTGAACCAGGTCCTTTAATCTCTACTGATAAAGTTTTCATACCATATTCTAATGCTTTTGATGCTGCAGCATCAGCTGCTATTTGTGCTGCATAAGGAGTAGATTTTCTTGAACCTTTGAAACCTTTTTGACCTGCAGAAGCCCATGAAACTACGTTGCCATTAGTATCTGCGATCGAAATAATTGTATTGTTAAATGTAGATTGCACGTAAGCAATACCATTTAAAATATTTTTCTTAATCTTTTTTTTTTTTGAATATGAACTTTTATTAGCTTTTTTTAAAGTTTTTTCACTTTTATTATCTTTGTTTTCAACTTTTTCTGTTTTAGCCATAATTATTTTTTAAGTGGTGTTAATTTTTTTCCAGCAATTGCAATTGCTTTACCTTTTCTCGTTCTTGCATTACATCTTGTCCTTTGACCGCGAACTGGTAGTTTTTTTCTATGTCTACTTCCTCTATAACAGGCAAGATCAATTAATCTTTTAATGCTTAGTGAATAATCTCGCCTAAGATCACCTTCTACTTTAAAATTTTGGTCGATATATTCTCTTATCTTTAGAATTTCATCATCAGTAAGTTCATTTACTCTTTTCTTCCTCGGAATTTCTAAAGATGAACAGATCTGTTTTGAAAATTTATTACCGATACCATAAATATATGTTAATCCAACGTGGACTAACTTATTTTGTGGGATATTAATTCCTGCAATACGAGCCATAAATTTTTGAGATAAATTCAGCCTTTTATATAAGAAGATCTTCTAAAGTCAATGTCTTAAACTGTTATAAAAGCATCGATTTTTGCAGTTATTTCCTCAATTTTTAACGCCCCATCTATTTCATAAAAATTTGAATTTTTATTATAGAAATCCAAGACTGGTTTTGTTGTTTTCATATAAGTGTCATAACGTTTTAAAATAGTGTCAGTGTCATCATCTGATCTATTTTCTATTTTTTTTCTTTTTTCAATTCTTTCAATTATTATCTCTTTATTTACATTAAGAAAAAAAATTAAATCTATCTTTTGAGCAGAATTACTCATTAATAATTCTAAGTTTTTAGCTTGATTTAATGATCTTGGATATCCATCAAAAATTAATCTATTTTTTTTTAGTGGATCAGTTACAGCTTTTTCTATTAAATTATTTATTATTTCATCATCAACAAATTTACCTTCATTCATATTATTAATAATATTTCTTCCAATTTCAGAGTTATTTTTAATTTCATTTCTCAACATTTCGCCTGTTGATATTTGAAATCCATTTAATTTTTTAACTAAATATTTTGACTGAGTGCCCTTCCCTGCTCCCGGAGGACCAAATAAAATAATATTCACTTAAGTTCTACCAAATTTTGTCTTTTTAATTAATTGTTCATATTGAGAGCTCATTAATCTTGTTTGGATTTGAGTGACTGTGTCTATCGCTACTACAACTACGATTAAGATTGATGTTCCTCCTAAATAAAATGGAATTGGGTAATTTGCAATTAAAAATTCGGGCATTAAACAAACTAAAGTTAGATATAAAGCTCCAATTGTTGTCAATTTAGTTAATATATTTTCAATATAAAGTGCAGTACTTTCTCCTGGTCTAATACCTGGAATAAATCCTCCATACTTTCTCAAATTCTCTGCGGTTTCGGTTGGGTTAAATGTTATAGAGGTATAAAAAAAGGTAAAAAATATTATCCCAGATGCATATAACAACATATATAAAGGCTGACCTTGAGTAAAATAAGAACTAAGATTTAAAAAAGTCTCATTATCTGAAAAGTTAAAGTTAGAAAATGTGACCGGTAGCAATAATAAAGCAGATGCAAAAATTGCTGGTATTACCCCTGCTTGATTTATTTTTAAAGGTAAATGTGATGACTCTCCACCATACATTTTATTTCCCATTTGTCTTTTAGGGTAATTGATCAATATTTTTCTTAGTGCTCTTTCCATAAAAACAATAAATAAAATTGTAAGTATTAACAAAACAAAAATTGATAAAATCATTATTGTTGATACTGCACCTGTTCTTCCCAATTCAAAAGTTGTAACTAAAGCTCTAGGTATTTCTGCTACAATTCCTGCAAAAATGATTAATGATATTCCGTTTCCAATTCCACGTTGGGTTATTTGTTCACCTAACCACATTAAAAAAATCGTTCCAGCAACTATAGTTGTTACTGTTGTGATTTTGAAAAAAACTCCTGGATTAATAACTAAGTCAGCTGATGATTCTAGACCGACTGATAGACCGTAGCCTTGTACAGTAGCTAACAGGACTGTTCCGTATCTAGTAATTTGAGTAATCTTTGCTCTTCCTGTTTCTCCTTGAGCTTTTAAGTTTTTAAAATAATCAGAAACACCTGTTAATAATTGTACAATAATCGATGAAGAAATATAAGGCATTATACCCAAAGCAAAAATAGCCATTCTACTAACAGCTCCACCAGCAAAAACATTGAACATTCCAAGTAAACCTTTTTGATTACCATCCATCAAAACTTTTAATTGTTCTGGATCAATACCCGGCAAAGGTACAAAAGTTCCAAATCTATAAACTGACAATATTGCTATAGTAAAAATTATTCTATTTCTGAGATCATTAGTTGAAGTAGAAGAACTCATAAAATTTTAATTTTTTTTTAATTGAATTGATCCACCAATTTTTTCTAATTTTTCAATTGCGGCTTTTGAAGCTAAATCTGCCTCTATATTAATTTTAGATTTAATTGATCCTTTGCCCAATATTTTTAATTTTTTTGAATTTTTATTTATTAAATTTAGTTTTTTTAGTGACTCTGTATTTATAACACTATTCGTAAGTATTTTTTTTTTATCAATATGGTTTTGAATGTTTTCTAAATTTAAAATTGCAACTTTATCTTTGTTTATAGGATTAAAACCTCTTTTAGGTAATCTCCTATATAAAGGCATTTGACCCCCTTCAAAACTTTTAATTGCAACTCCCGATCTAGATTTCTGACCTTTAACACCTCTACCTGATGTTTTACCTTTCCCTGAGCCAATTCCTCTTCCAACTCTAATCTTTTTTTTTAAATTTTTTTTTCTATTGTTGAGTTTTATCATTATCCTCTTTTTTCTATAATTTCAGAAATTTTTTTATTCCTTATTGTTGATATTTGTTTTGGAGAGTTTTGTTTCATTAAAGCTTTCATGGTTGCTCTAATTACGTTATGTGCGTTAGAGGTACCCATTGATTTTGCCACTATGTCTTTTACACCTAAAACTTCGCAAACAGCTCTCACAGGACCACCAGCAATTATACCCGTACCTTTAGAGGCAGCTCTCAAGACTATTCTTCCAGATCCATCTTTTGCTTTAACATCATGATGAATAGTTCTTCCTTCTCTAAGTGGAATTTGAATTAACTTTCTTCTAGCCATTTCATTAGCTTTTTTAATAGCGTCAGGAACCTGTTTTGCTTTTGCATGTGCTATGCCTATTCTTCCTGCTTGATTTCCTACTACAACTAATGCCGAAAAACCAAATCTACGACCTCCTTTTACAACTTTTGTAATTCTATTAATGTGAACTAACTTCTCTAAAATATCGTCTGTCTTTTTTTCTTTAGTATTATTCATAATTAAAATTCCATTCCATTTTTTCTTAATGTTTCAGCAAAAATTTTTACTCTGCCATGATATTTATATATTCCTCTATCAAAAAAAATCTTTGTTATTTTTTTCTCCTGTGCTTTTTTAGCTAATTTTTCTGCAACAATTTTTGATAATTCAGTCTTATTGACTTTATTTTGTGATTTTAAATCTTTTTGATTTGATGATGCAGATAAAAGAGTGATATTTTTCTTATCATCAATTATTTGTGCAGATATATTTTTTGAAGTTCTCGATATAGATAATCTATATCTATCTAATGAAGCAACTTTTTTCAATTTATTGCTAACTCTAAATCTTTTCCTAATATTTGTATTAAGTTTCATTATTTCTTTTTTCCCTCTTTTTTAATTACATATTGACCTTTTTCTCTAATACCTTTTCCTTTATATGGTTCTATTTTTCGAAATGTTTTAATTTTTGAAACTACTAATCCAACTTGTTGTTTATCAACTCCTGATATTTTTAATGTTGTTTGTTTTTCAACCACAATTTTTATACCCTCTGGGATATCAAAATTAACATCGTGGCTATATCCTAGTTGTAAATTTAATACATTTCCCTTTAAAGCTGCTCTATATCCAACACCAACTAATTCTAAAATTTTTTCATAACCCTTGCTTGAACCTATCACAGCATTATTTATTAAACTACGACTCATGCCCCATAATCTTTTAGTATCTTGATTTATTTTTTTTGGTTTAAGTGAAATTTCTTTTCCATCTTTGATATCAAGATTAAATATTTCGAGGTCTAAATTAATTGATTTTTTTCCTAAAGGACCCTCAATATTTAAAATATTACCAGCTAAAGCAACCTTTACTTTTTCTGGAATTGATATATTTATTTTTCCTATTTTAGACATTAAAACACCTTACAAATAATTTCGCCGCCAACTCGTTGTTTTCTTGCATCCATATCTGTCATCACACCTTTTGGAGTAGAAACAATAGCTATACCCAAACCATTATTAATTTTAGGCAGACTATCTGCGCTTGAGAAAATTCTTCTCCCAGGTTTAGACACTCTCTCAAATGCACTTATAACAGGATTGCCTGAATGATACTTTAATTCTAATGATAGTATGGATCTATTATCTAATGAATTAACTTTAAAATCTTTAATAAAGCCTTCATTCTTTAAAATTCCTGCAATTTTTGTTTTAAAATTTGATGCAGGTAATTGAACATTTTTATGACTTCTTGCTTGAGCATTTTTTACTCTTGCTATCATATCTCCTATAGGGTCACTTAAACTCATATTTTCCTTTCTACCAACTTGATTTTACTAGTCCTGGAATTTTTCCCTGAAGCCCTAGTTGTCTTAATGCAATTCTTGATATCTTTAACTTTCTATAAACTCCATGAGGTCTTCCAGTAATTTGACATCTGTTCATAACTCTAACTTTTGCAGAATTTCTTGGCATTTTTGATAATTTTTGTTGTGCTTTAAATCTTTCCTCAAGAGAAATTTTTTTATCCATTATAATCTTTTTTAATTTTTCCCTTTTTTTATAAAATCTATTTGAAAGTTTAATTCTTCTATTATTTTTGTTAATTGAACTTAGTTTTGCCATTTTAATTTTCTCCTTTTTTTACAAATGGGAAATTCAGTTTTTCTAATAAAGCTAAACTATGATCTTTTCCCTTAGATGAAATTACAATGATAATGTCTAATCCTCTTACTTTATCGGCTCTATCAAAACTAACTTCTGGAAAAATGATATGTTCCTTAATTCCAAATGTATAATTTCCAAATTTATCAAAACCTTTATCAGATAGTCCCCTAAAATCTTTAACTCTAGGTAAGGCTATGTTTACTAATCTATCCAAAAATTCATACATCTTATTTTTTCTTAAAGTAACTTTTAATCCTGCGTTTGTACCTTTTCTAGTTTTAAAATTTGCAATCGATTTTTTAAATTTAGTAATAACAGGTTTTTGACCTGTAATTTTTGATAAATCCTCCTCACAAGATTTTAAAATCTTTGAGTCATTTCCATCTAATCCTAAGCCCATATTTATCACAATTTTTTCAATTTTTGGGCCCATGTATGTGTTTTTAAATCCAAATTGTGTTTTTAAAGAAGGTTGAATTTCTTTTAAAAAGAGTTCTTTTAATCTTGGTGTCATTATTTTTTAACTACTTTCTTTTTTGCTTTTTCCTCGATTAATTTTAAATTTGAAATATGAATAAAATTCTCTTTTGAAAAAATCCCACCTTTTTTTTCTTTTGTTGTTTTGACATGTTTTTTTACCATATTAATTTCTTTAACTTTTGCTCTATAATTTTTTCTATCTATTTCAATAACTTCACCTTCTTTTTTTTTATCCTTTCCTGATAAAATTTTTACTCTCAATCCCTTTTTAATCATTATAAAACCTCCGGAGCTAATGATATTATTTTCATCTGTCCTCTATTTCTTAATTCTCTAGTAACTGGACCAAAAATTCTAGTTCCTACAGGCTCACCTTTATCATCAACTAAAACAGCAGCGTTATTATCAAATTTTACTTTTGAGCCATCATCTCTATGAATCCCTTTTTTAACTCTAACTACAACTGCTTTGTGGACCGAGCCTTTTTTTACTTTTCCTTTCGGTATAGCTTCTTTAACAGCAATAACAATTGTGTCACCGATGCTAGCATATCTTCTTTTAGAACCACCAAGAACTTTTATACACTCAATTTTTTTTGCTCCTGTGTTATCAGCAACATATAATTCAGTTTGAACTTGTATCATTATTTATTACTCTCCATTACCTCAAATTTTTTATTTTTTGAAAAAGGTCTACTCTCAATTATTGAAACCTTATCTCCTGTTTTGTAAGTATTGTTTTCATCATGAGCATTATATTTTTTTCTCACTTTAATTACTTTTTTTAATAAAGGATGTGAGTATTTTCTTTCAACCATTACTGTTATAGTTTTGTTAGGTTTATCACTCACAACAATTCCCTTTAGAATTTTTTTAGGCATTTATTTTTCCTTTATAAAATGTTTTTAGTCTTGCTATAGTTTTTTTTGTTTCATTAATTTTAGCTGGATTATTAATTTGTGAATTTACTTTTTGAAATCTAAAATTAAATAAATCTTTTTTCAGTTTATCTATATTTTTTAAAATTTGATCTTTTGTCATCTTTTTTATTTCTTGTTTTTTCATTTATGCAAATCTTTTTATTGTTTTTGTTTTAATAGGTAATTTTGCAGACGCTTTATATAAAGCTTCTTTTGCAACTTCCTCTGATACACCATCCACTTCAAATAAAATCCTACCAGGCTTAACTCTGCAAGCATAATATTCTGGGGAACCTTTCCCTTTTCCCATACGTACCTCAATAGGTTTTTTAGAAACCGGGATATTAGGAAAAATTCTAGTCCAAACCCTTCCTTGTCTTTTCATGTGTCGAGTCAAAGCCACTCTGGCCGCTTCAATTTGTTTTCCTGTTACTCTTTCAGGTGTCAATGCTTTTAATGCATAAGCTCCATAATTAATAAAATTAGCTCTTGATGCATTTCCGTGAATTCTACCCTTATGAGCTTTTCTCCATTTTGTCCTTACAGGCTGTAACATTATGCTTTATCCTCTTTTGATATTACTTTGTTTGTCTCTTGACTAAATTCTTTAGCAAAAACTTCACCTTTATAAATCCAGACTTTAATTCCAATTATGCCATAAGTGGTTAATGCCTCAGCTTCGGCATAATCAATATCAGCTCTCAATGTGTGTGAGGGTATACTGCCATCTCTTAGCCATTCTGTTCTTGCAATTTCATTTCCTCCAAGTCTTCCGCTTAAAGATACCTTAATTCCTTTTGCTCCCAGTCTTAAACAAGACTGCATAGCTCTCTTCATTGCACGTCTATAAGAAATTCTTTTAACAAGCTGTTGTGCTATATTTTCTGCTACTAAATATGCATTTGTCTCAGGTTTTTTTACCTCTTTGATATTAAGAGTAATTTCATTTTTCGTAAATTTAGATAAATTATTCTTAATTTTATCAATATCACTTCCTTTTTTTCCAATTACAAAACCAGGTCTAGATGTGTAGATTGTAACATAACATTTGTTAGCAGTTCTCTCAATCATGACCTTTGAAACCCCAGAATTTATAACATTTTTTTTGATATAATTTCTTATCTTAAAGTCTTCAATTAAATAATTGCCAAAATCTTTCTTTTTAGCATACCAAACAGAGTCCCAGCCTCTGTTTACTCCTAATCTAAAACCAACTGGATTAACTTTTTGACCCATGACTCTCCATTATTTTGTTTTTTTCTGATAAAATTATAGTGACACTAGAGTATGGTTTTAAGATTGGTGCTGCTCTACCTTTTGCTCTAGGTCTAAATCTTTTCATAACAATCTTCTTTCCACAATATGCTTCTTTAACTATCAGTTTATCAATATCATATTGAAAATTATTTTCAGCATTTGCAATAGCCGAGTTAATAGTCTTTCTTATGTCTCTGGTAATTCTTTTTTCAGAAAATTGTAAATCTCTTATGGCTACATCAACTTTTTTTCCAACTATACTTCTTAAAATTGGATTTAGCTTTCTTACACTAGATCTAATGTTATTATTTATAGATTTCACTAGTTTTTCTTTCTCTTTATTTATTTTTTTTTTACTCATAATTATTTTTTAGCCTCTGCTTCAGCTGGTTTGGCTTTTTTATCAGCTGGTGTATGTCCAAAAAAACTTCGTGTTGGTGCAAATTCTCCAAGTTTATGTCCCACCATATCCTCAGAAATTGTAATTGGTATAAATTTTTTTCCATTATAAATTAAAAAACTTACCCCAACAAAATCTGGAATAATCGTTGATTTTCTCGACCAAGTTTTTATAGGTATCTTTTTTGGATCAGTTTTATATTTGTCAACCTTTTTCATTAAACTTTCTTCCACAAAAGGTCCTTTCCATACAGCTCTAGCCATTATTTTGTATCCTTCCTTTTGTTTCTTCTTCGAACTATAAATTTGTCAGTTCTTTTATTATCTCGAGTTTTTAAACCTTTAGCTGATTGACCAGTTGGTGAAACTGGGTGTCTTCCTCCAGCAGATTTACCTTCACCACCTCCATGAGGATGGTCAACAGGGTTTTTAACTACACCTCTAGTGTGCGGCCTTCTTCCAAGCCATCTTGATCTACCTGCTTTACCAATTTTAATATTTTTTTGATCAGGGTTACTTAAAACACCGATTGTTGCTAAAGATCTAGAATCTATTTTTCTTACCTCTCCAGAGGCCATTTTTATCAAACTGTAATTACCATCAATACCACTTATTGATACTGAGGCGCCAGCCGATCTCGCAATTTTTCCACCTCCACCAGGTTGAATTTCAACATTGTGAATATTTATTCCAACCGGAATATCTTGCAGTGGCATACAATTACCAATTTTAATTTCTTTTTTTGAACCACTTTCTATTTTATCACCGACTTTAATTTTTTGAGGAGCTAAATAATAAGCATGGGAATTGTCATCAAACTTTACAAGCATTATGTAACATGATCTGTTTGGATCATATTCAATTCTTTGAACTGTTGCTTCTTTATCAAATTTCTTACGGTAAAAATCAATATGTCTATACATCTTTTTATGACCGCCTGCTCTATTAATAGATGTTATATGACCATTATTGTTCCTTCCTTTCATTGCGTTTTTAGGGGAAACTAAATTTTTAAATGGTTTTCCTTTCCACAAACCTGCTCTATTTACAAGAATTGTTCCTCTTGATGATTTTGTATAAGGTTTGAAAGTCTTTAAAGCCATTGTTTATATTCCTGTTGTAAGATCAATACTCTGACCCTTTTTTAATGTTATTATTGCTTTTTTAAATCCTGAAACTTTAACTTTTTTGCCTCTAGTTACTTTTGTTCTATTTTTCTTATTAACGATATTAATTTTTGTTACATTCACTTTGAATATTTTTTCAATATTCTTTTTTAAATTTTCCTTATTTGCTGCAGACGGTACCTTAAAAACAATTTTATTCAATTCAGATAAATTAGTTGATTTTTCAGTAATAAATGGAGAAATAATCTTGTCATATAAATGTATTTTTTTCATTTTATGAATATCTCTTTTCTAGTTCTTTCACAGAACTTTCAGTAAAAACAACTTTCTTAAATTTTACAATATCAAAAGCACTAAAATGATTAACATCAGTGATTTTAATATTAGGAATATTTCTAGCTGATTTTTCAATTTTCTCTTTAGAGTTTTTATCTAACACTATTAATGAATTTGTAATTTCAAATTTTTTAACAATACTATTCATTTCTTTTGTTTTTTTAATTTCATTATTAAAGTCATTGAATATTAATAGGTTTTTATTTTTATTTTTTTCACTTATTAACGATGCAATACTTTGCTTTTTTTCACTTTTATTTAATTTTCTAACTTTGTAAGCTAATTCACCTTTAGGGCCATGAGCTACACCACCGCCAACAAATATTGGAGCCTTTTTACTTGCATGTCTTGCGTTACCAGTTCCTTTTTGTGCATAAATTTTAGATGTTGGTCCAGAAACTTCATTTTGTTGTTTTGTTTTAGCATGTCTTTTTTTATAGTTAGCATTGGTTTTATATAAAACGTTATCAATCAATTTATGATTAATTTTAGCTGAAAAAACTTTATCTAAAACTTCGATAGCAGTTTTCTTTCCATTTAAATCTAATTTTTCTATTTTCATTTCTTTATTTTTTCTTTTTATCTGGTGTTTTTTTTGCTTCTTCAGCTTTCTTAATTTTTTCGTTGATTGTAGATTTCTTAATATTTTTTACTGATCCTCTTACAATAACCTCCGCATTTTTTGATCCAGGAATCGAACCTTTCAAATATAATAATTCATTTTCTAAGTCAGTTTTAACAATCTCGATATTTTGCATGGTTCTCAGTTTATCTCCCATGTGACCAGCCATCTTTTTACCTTTGAATACTTTTCCTGGGTCTTGTCTTTGTCCGGTTGATCCGTGAGACCTATGAGATATTGAAACACCGTGAGTTGCTCTTAGACCTCCAAAATTATGTCTTTTCATGGCACCTGCAAAACCTTTTCCAATTGTTTTTGATTTGGTGTCGACAAATTTGACATCTTTAAATATTTCTAAACCAAACTCATTACCAACTTTGTAATTTTCTGTTTTTAAAACTCTATATTCTTTTAATATTTTTTTTGGCTCTGTATTTCTTTTTGTGTAATATCCTTTCATTGATTTTGTTAATTTTGAGTTTTTTATTTTACCAAAACCTAATTGAACTGCTTTATATCCTCTTTCTTTTTCTTCTATCACTTGAATTACTCTAGCTTTTTCCATTTTTAAAACTGTTACTGGAACAACTTGACCAGTTTTATAAAATTCCCTGGTCATTCCAATTTTTTTTCCAATTAATGCTATTTCATTCATATTAAATCTTTATCTCCACATCTACTCCTGATGCTAAATCTAATTTCATTAACGCCTCGACTGTTTGAGGAGTTGGTTCTATTATGTCTATTAATCTTTTATGGGTTCTTGACTCGAATTGTTCTCGACTTTTTTTATCGATGTGGGGTGATCTTAATACAGTATATCTCTCAATCCTTGTTGGTAAGGGTATTGGTCCTTTAATGGTTGCACCAGTTCTTTTTACAGTGTTAACTATTTCTTCTGTTGAAGCATCTAAAATTTTATTATCATAAGCTCTTAATTTTATTCTAATATTTTGTTTTTCCATAACTATCCTGCAACTTTCTTGGTTACTTCATCTTGAACATTTTGTGGAACTTTTGAATAATGGTCAAAGAACATAGAATACTGTGCTCTACCTTGTGACATTGATCTTAAATTATTAATATATCCAAACATATTTGCTAACGGTACCATAGCAGTAATCACTGTTGCATTTCCTCTTTGTTCTTGAGTACTTATTTGTCCTCTTCTACTATTCAAGTCTCCAATTACATCTCCCATGTAATCCTCGGGTGTTACTACCTCAACTCTCATAATTGGTTCTAACAATTTTAGACCACCTTGAGTACAAGCTTCTTTAAAACAAGCTCTGCTAGCTAATTCAAAAGCTAAAACACTTGAGTCAACATCGTGATGTAAACCATCAACAATTGTAACCTTGTAATCAATCAAAGGAAAGCCAGCTAATATTCCACTGTCTGAAACACTTTCAATACCTTTTTCAACACCTGGAATAAACTCTTTTGGAATAGCACCACCTTTAATCGCACTCTCAACATCTCTTCCTTTCCCAGGATCTTGAGGTTCTACAAATAATTTAACTTTAGCAAATTGACCTGCACCACCACTTTGTTTTTTATGTATGTATTCAAACTCAGCAGATTTTTCTATCGTTTCTCTATATGCCACTTGAGGAGCACCAACATTTGCTTCAACTTTAAATTCTCTTTTCATTCTATCGACAATAATGTCCAAATGAAGCTCACCCATTCCTTTAATGATTGTTTGACCAGACTCTTCATCTGAGGAAACTCTAAAAGATGGATCTTCTTTAGCTAGTCTAGCTAATGCTTCTCCCATTTTTTCTTGGTCACCTTTTGTTTTTGGTTCTACTGCAATTTCGATTACTGGATCAGGAAATTCCATTGGTTCAAGCAAAACAGAATTTTCCTCATCACATAAAGTATGACCGGTAATAGTGTTTTTCAAACCTGCTAAAGCGACTATATCACCTGCATTAGCTTCTTTAATATCTTCTCTAGAATTAGCGTGCATTAAAAGCATTCTTCCAACTCTCTCTTCTTTTTCTTTTGAAGAATTGTAAATTCCAGTACCAGATTTAATTGTGCCTGAATAAATTCTTATAAAAGTTAAAGATCCAACAAATGGGTCATTCGCAACTTTGAAAGCTAGGGCTGAAAAAGGAGCTTTATCATCAAACTTCATCTCTATCACATCTTCAGATCCAACTTTAGTTCCTTTGATTGATCCAATATCAACAGGACTTGGTAAATAATTTACAACAGCATCTAATAAAGGTTGAACACCTTTATTTTTAAATGCTGAACCAGTTAAAACTGGCACAAAATCAAAATTCAAAGTTCCTTTTCTTATACATTTAATTAAGTCTTCTTCTTTAATTTCATTGCCATTTAAATATGCTTCCATTAGCTTCTCATCTTGTTCTACAGCCATCTCAACTAGTTCTGTTCTATATTTTTGTGAAATTTCTTTTAAATCATCTGGTATATCTTTATATTCCCACTCAGCACCAAGAGCTTCATTTTTCCATACTTGTGCTTTCATTTTAACAAGATCAACAACTCCAGATAAAGAGGCCTCTATACCTATTGGAACCTGTATTACTAAAGGTTTAGCTCCTAATCTATCTTTAATCATATCAACACATCTAAAAAAATCAGCACCAGTTCTGTCAAGCTTATTCACAAAACAAATTCTTGGTACTTTATATTTGTCTGCTTGCCTCCAAACAGTTTCAGATTGCGGTTCAACGCCAGCAACACCGTCAAAGACTGCAACAGCTCCATCTAAAACTTTTAAGGATCTTTCTACTTCAATTGTAAAATCGACGTGGCCAGGAGTATCAATTATATTAATTCTATGATCCTGCCAAAAACAAGTTGTTGCAGCAGAGGTTATAGTAATTCCTCTTTCTTGTTCTTGTTCCATCCAATCCATTGTTGCTGCACCATCATGAACTTCACCAATCTTGTGACTTTTTCCAGTGTAATATAAAATTCTTTCTGTTGTGGTAGTTTTGCCTGCATCTATATGTGCCATGATACCAATGTTTCTATATTTATCTAATGTATGTGTCCTAGCCATAATTTGTTACCATCTAAAATGTGCGAAAGCTTTATTTGATTCCGCCATCTTATGAACATCCTCTCTTTTCTTAACTGCAGCTCCTTTTTTTTCAAATGCATCATAAATTTCGTTAAAGATCTTATCTGACATATGTTTGTCTTTTCTTTTTCTGGCAGAGTCTATTAACCATCTAATAGCTAATGCTTGTGCTCTTTTATTTTTAACTTCAACTGGAACTTGATAAGTAGCACCGCCAACTCTCCTAGATCTCACCTCTACTGTGGGCTTAATATTATTTATAGCTTCATTAAAAACATCTATAGGCTCTCCTTTAGATTTTGTTTTAATTTTTTCTATTGCATCATAAACAATTTTTTCTGCAACCACTTTTTTTCCGTCATACATTATAGAATTTATTAATTTAGGAATTATTGTAGAGTTAAATTTTGGATCTGGAATTATTTTTTTCTTTGGTTGAGTTTTTTTTCTAGACATTATTTATTTACCTTTTTTTGTTCCATACAAGGATCTTCTTTGCTTTCTATTAGCAACTCCTTGTGTATCAAGATTACCTCTTAAAATATGGTATCTAACTCCAGGTAAATCTTTTACTCTTCCACCTCTAATTAATACAACTGAGTGTTCTTGTAAATTATGTCCTTCACCAGGAATATATGCCGTAACTTCAAAACCATTTGAAAGTCTTACTCTTGCAACTTTTCTTAATGCAGAGTTTGGTTTTTTTGGTGTTGTTGTGTAAACTTTCACGCAAACTCCTCTCTTCAAAGGTTGCTTTTGTAGAGCAGGAACTTTGTTCCTTGTAATTTGTTTTACACGTTTTTTTTTCAACAATTGGTTAATAGTCGGCATAATAAAATATATTAAAAAATTTTTGATGAAATAACTGACAGGTTATATGTGGCAGCGTTTAGAACCATAATAGCTCTACATTCCAACCAAAAACACCGCCAAAATACTAATTAAATCAAATTTGTCAAACTAAAACTAATAAACTTAAGGGATATTTTTATTGATTTGTCTGGGTTTCTGAAGGTTCAATTTTTTCTTGTTCTGATAAAAATTTATTATCGTCCTCTAAAGCTTTTTTATTCCATTTATTTTTAATATTCCCTGTTCCGGCTGGTACCAATCTACCTACTATAACGTTCTCTTTTAAACCATTTAATGGATCAACTTTACCTCTGATTGCGGCATCAGTTAAAACTCTAGTTGTTTCTTGGAAAGATGCAGCTGAAATGAATGACTCTGTCTGTAAAGATGCTTTGGTTATACCCATCAAAACTCTTTCACCTGTAGCAGGTGCTTTTCCCTCAGCTTTAAGTTTTTCATTTGTGTTTTCAAATTTTATTCTATCAACAATTTCTCCTGGTAGATATGAGGATTCGCCAGATGATTTTACCTCGACTTTTTTTAGCATTTGCCTTAAAATTGTTTCAATATGTTTATCATTTATTATTACTCCTTGTAATCTATAAACTTCTTGAACTTGATTAACAAAATACTCTGTTAAATCTTTAATACCTAAAATTCTTAAAATATCATGGGGCAAAGGTTGACCATCTAATAAATATTCACCTTTTTTAATTTTTTCTCCTTGATTAAAATTAATATGTTTACCTTTTGGTATCAGATAATTAGAAGGTTCTGACCCATCTTCTGGTGCTATAGATACTCTTTGTTTACCTCGAACTTCTTTTCCAAATATAACCTGACCATCATTTTCTGCAATAATAGCACTATCCTTAGCTTTTCTAGCTTCAAACAATTCTGCAACTCTTGGAAGACCTCCAGTAATATCTTTTGTTTTTGTTGTTTCTTTTGGTAGTCTTGCTATCACATCCCCTGCTGAAACTTTTTGACCATCTTTTACAGATAGAATTGAGTCTGGTACCAAATAATATCTTGCCTCATTATCATCTGCTTTTTTAATTACATTTCCTTTTTCATCTCTCAGTGTAATTCTTGGTTTTAAATCTGTGCTTTTTGATTGAGATCTCCAATCTATAACTGATTTAGATGATATACCTGTAGCATCATCTGTAGTTTCTTGAATTGAAACTCCATCAATCAGATCAACATAACTTGCAATTCCACTTTTCTCAGCAATAACTGGGGTGGTGTATGGATCCCATTCACAAATTTTTGTATTAGCTTTTACTTTATCTCCATTTTTAAAAAATAATTTTGAACCATAAGCAACTTTATAAACTGCAATTTGAACCCCATTGTCATCTTCAATAGATAATTGAGTATTTCTTCCCATTACAATTAAATTTTTCTTTGAATCTTCTAGAATATTCGAATTAATAATTTTTAGCGTACCATTGTTTTTTGAAATAATTTGCGACTCTTGTTTTACAGATGCTGTACCACCAACGTGAAACGTTCTCATTGTTAACTGTGTACCTGGTTCTCCAATAGATTGAGCTGAAATCATACCTATTGCCTCACCAACATGAACCATTTTACCTCTAGATAAATCTCTACCATAACAAGTTGCACAAACTCCTTCTTTAGAACTACAAGTCATAACAGAAAAAACTTTTAAAGATTTGATACCAGCTGAGTCAATTTTATCACATGCCGCCTCATCAATCATAGCTGATTTTTCTATAATAATTTCACCAGTTAAAGGATGTTTCACCTCAGAAGATGTTACTCTACCTAAAGCTCTTTCTGATAAACTAACAACTACATTTCCACCCTCTAAAATTTCAGAAAGTTCAATAAATCCTGGATTTTCACATTTTACTTTAGTTACTGTTAAATCTTGAGCTACATCACAAAGCCTTCTTGTTAAATACCCTGAGCTTGCTGTTTTAAGAGCAGTATCAGCTAATCCCTTTCTTGCACCATGTGTTGAATTAAAATATTCAAGTGCTGTTAAACCTTCCTTAAAGTTTGATGTAATTGGACTTTCGATAATTTCACCAGATGGTTTAGCAATTAAACCTCTCATTCCTGCCAATTGTTTCATCTGAGCAGCAGAGCCTCTGGCTCCACTATCTGCCATCATGAATACTGAGTTAATTTTTAAGCCCTCTGATGTTTTTTCTGTTGCTGAAATTCCTTTCATCATTTCTCCAGCAACTCTATCAGTACATTTTGACCAAGCATCAACTACTTTGTTGTATTTTTCACCTCTGGTGATTAAACCCTCAGAATATTGTGTCTCATAATCAGCAATCAACTTTTTTGTATCTTCAATTAATTGAGTTTTATTTGATGGTATAATTAGATCATCTTTACCAAAAGAAATACCAGCTTTGAAAGCATGTTTGAAACCTAAGTCTTTAAGCTTATCGCAAAAAATGACTGTAGTTTTTTGACCGCAAAATCTGAAAACAATATCAATAATTTCTGAAACCACTTTTTTTGGTAACAATCTATCAACTAATGAAAATTTTATATTCTTATTTTTTGGTAATAGATTTGCTAAAAGAAATCTTCCAGCTGTTGAAGTATATTTTTCATATTTTTTATTTCCATTATCATCTATAGTTTCAAATCTTGATATAATAGTGCTATGAACATTGATTTGACCTGATGCCAAAGCAAACTCGATTTGATTAGAGTCAGTAAAATATCCTGATGGTTTATCAGTCAGTAATTCTTGAGATAAATAGTAAATTCCTAAAATCATATCCTGACTGGGTACAATTATTGGCTTTCCATTTGATGGTGATAAAATATTATTTGTTGAGAGCATTAATATTCTTGCTTCTAATTGTGACTCTAGGCTAAGTGGAACATGAACAGCCATTTGGTCACCATCAAAATCAGCATTAAAAGCTGCACAAGTAAGTGGATGAAGTTCTATTGCGTCACCTTCAATTAATTTTGGTTCAAAAGCCTGAACTCCTAATCTATGTAAAGTTGGAGCTCTATTTAAAAGAACAGGATGTTCTCTAACAATTAGCTCAAGTGCATCCCACACAGCATTAGTTTCTTTTTCAACTAATTTTTTTGCTTGTTTTATAGTTGAGGCTAATCCCAACTTATTTAATCTAGCATATAAAAATGGTTTAAATAATTCTAAAGCCATTTTTTTTGGTAAACCACATTCATGAAGTTTTAAGTCTGGACCAACTACAATTACAGATCGGCCAGAGTAATCAACTCTTTTACCAAGTAAATTTTGTCTAAATCTTCCTTGTTTACCTTTTAGCATTTCTGCTAATGATTTAAGTGGTCTTTTACCAGTACCTGTTATTACTCTTCCTCTTCTGCCATTGTCAAATAATGCATCAACTGACTCTTGAAGCATTCGTTTCTCGTTTCTTACAATAATATCTGGAGCTTTAAGATCCATTAATCTTTTTAAACGATTATTTCTATTAATAACTCTTCTATAAAGATCATTTAAGTCTGAAGTAGCAAATCTTCCGCCATCCAAAGGGACCAGTGGTCTTAACTCGGGAGGAATAACAGGAACAACAGTCATAATCATCCATTCTGGCTTTTGACCTGTTTCTATAAATGACTCAATTAATTTAAGTCTTTTAATTGCTCTTTCCTCATTAACTTTAGATTTTGTTTCTTTAATATAATTAACTAAATTTTTTCGTTCTGAGTCTAAATCTAAATTTTTCAACATTTCAAGCACTGCTTCAGCTCCAATTCCAGCTGTGAAGGCTTCCTCTCCAAAATCATCTTGATATTTTGCTAATTCTTCTTCATTCAGAAGTTGGTTTTTTTCCAGTCCAGTCAATCCAGGCTCAATAACAATAAAATTTTCGAAATATAAAACTCTCTCAATTTCTTTAAGCTTCATATCAACAGCTAGTGCAATTCTGCTTGGTAAAGATTTTAAAAACCATATATGAGCAACTGGAGTTGCAAGATTAATATGTCCCATTCTTTCCCTACGAACATTTGATTTTGTAACTTCAACACCACATTTTTCACATATAATTCCTCTAAACTTCATTCTTTTATATTTTCCACATAAGCACTCATAATCTTTTATTGGTCCAAAAATTCTTGCACAAAATAATCCATCTTTTTCTGGTCTAAATGTTCTGTAATTTATTGTTTCAGGTTTTTTAATTTCACCATACGTCCAAGATTTAATTTTTTCTGGACTAGCTAGCGATATTTTAATGCTATTGAAATTTTGTGCTTCTGAAATTTCTGAATTTTTAAATAAGTCTGTAAGTTCTTTTTTCATCTTTAATTAAGCTCCACATTTAAAGCAAGTGATTTTATTTCTTTTACAAGAACGTTGAAAGACTCAGGAATACCAGATTCAAAGTTTTCCTCACCTTTTACGATAGTTTCATAAACTTTTACACGTCCTGCTACGTCATCAGATTTCACAGTTAAAATTTCTTGTAGAGTATAAGAAGCTCCATATGCTTCAAGAGCCCATACTTCCATTTCTCCAAATCTTTGACCACCTAGTTGAGCTTTACCTCCTAAAGGTTGTTGCGTAACTAAACTATAAGGACCAGTTGATCTAGCATGAATTTTATCCTCAACCAAATGGTGGAGTTTAAGCATATAAATAATACCAACTGTAACTGGCCTATCAAATTTTTCTCCGGTTCTACCATCCCATAAATAGGTTTGACCTGAACCTGGAAGTTTAGCTAATTCTAACATTTCAGTTACATTTTTTTCCTTTGCTCCATCGAAAACAGGAGTTGATATTGCTATTCCATTTTGTAAATTTTCACATAAATCTCTAAATTCAGATTTACTTAATTTATCTACTTTTTGATTAAATATTTCTTCACCGTAAACAGATCTTAAAAATTTTGCTACTTTTTCTGTTTTTTCTATAGCTTTATTGTTTTCATTTACTAATCTTTTTACTTCTTCACCAAATTCTTTACATGCCCATCCAAGGTGAGTTTCCAATATTTGACCAACGTTCATTCTACTTGGGACACCAAGAGGATTCAAAACTATATCGACTGGTCTGCCGTCCTCTCTATAAGGCATGTCTTCAACAGGTACAATTTTACTTACAACCCCTTTATTACCATGTCTGCCTGACATCTTATCACCAGGTCTTAATCTTCTTTTAATTGCAACAAAAACTTTAACCATTTTCATTACACTTGGTAATAGATCATCTCCACTTCTGATTTTTAAAACTTTGTCCTCAAATCTTTCTGTAATGTCTTGTTTTGCTTTATTATATTGGTCCTTCAATTGTAATAGCGCAGACTCACTCTGTTCATTTCCAACTGTAATTTTGAAAACATCATTAATACTAAATTGATTTATCACTTCAAAGTCAAGTTTACTTCCAATATTTATATCTTTTAATTTTTTATTTAATGTTTTGCCCGATAAAATTTGTGATGCTCGCTGTTTAATACTTCTTTCTAAAATTTCTTCCTCAACAATTTTATCTTGTTGAACTTGTTCAATTTCTGCTCTTTCAATAGTTATTGATCTTTCATCTTTTTCTATACCGTGTCTATTGAAAACTCTAACATCAATTACTGTTCCACTACTACCTCTAGACATTCTCAGAGAAGTATCGGTAACATCTATAGCTTTTTCTCCAAAAATTGATCGAAGTAATTTTTCTTCAGGTCCCGAGGCCGTATCTCCTTTTGGTGTTACTTTGCCTACTAAGATATCTCCCGCATTTACTTCTGCACCAATATAAACTATGCCTGATTCATCTAAATTTTTTAATGCTTCCTCATTCACGTTTGGGATATCTCTAGTAATTTCTTCTTCACCTAATTTTGTATCTCTAGCCATAATTTCATACTCAACTATGTGAACAGATGTAAATACATCATCAGTTACACATCTTTCTGAAATTAATATTGAGTCCTCAAAATTATAACCTTGCCATGGCATAAATGCTACTGTCACATTTTTTCCTAAAGCTAGTTCCCCTAATTTTGTTGATGGGCCATCAGCAATAATATCTCCAGATTTAACTTTATCGCCAACTCTTACTAGTGGTCTTTGGTTAATACAGGTATTTTGATTTGATCTTTTAAATTTTTGTAAGTTATAAATATCAACCCCTGATTTAGTAAAATCAGTTTCCTCAGTTACTTTAATAACTATTCTTTTTCCATCAATTTTATCTACAATTCCATCTCTTTTAGCAACTATTGTTACTCCAGAATCTAAAGCAACATCACTTTCAATTCCTGTCCCAACTAGTGGGGCCTCTGGCTTTAATAAAGGAACTGCTTGTCTCATCATGTTTGATCCCATTAGAGCTCTATTCGCATCATCATTTTCTAAGAAAGGTATAAGAGATGCAGCCACTGAAACTAATTGTTTTGGAGATACGTCTATATAGTCAATAGTCTCGGGTTTAGATAAAAGAAAATTTAAATTTTGTCTGCATGAAACTAATTCTTCAACTATTTTTCCATTTTTATCAATTTTAGTATTTGCTTGAGCAATAGTATATTTTGTTTCTTCCATGGCAGAGAGATATTCTACGTTATCTTGAACAACACCATTTTTTACTCTCTTATAGGGGCTTTCAATAAATCCATATTTATTTATTTTTGCATACGTAGATAAACTATTTATTAAACCAATATTTGGACCCTCTGGTGTTTCTATTGGGCATATTCTTCCATAATGAGTTGGGTGAACATCACGTACCTCAAATCCTGCTCTTTCTCTCGTTAACCCACCAGGACCTAAAGCTGAAACTCTTCTTTTATGAGTAATTTCTGATAGTGGATTTGTCTGATCCATAAATTGTGATAATTGAGAGCTTGCAAAAAAATCTTTTAATGAAACAGTTAATGGTTTCGCATTAACTAAATCTTGGGGCATCGCTGATTCAACATCCAATGTAGTCATTTTTTCTTTAATAGCTCTTTCCATTCTGTAAACACCTATTCGAGCTTGATTTTCAACTAATTCACCTACCGATCTAACTCTTCTATTTCCTAAATGATCAATATCATCAACATCATCCTTTCCATCTCTTAAATCTAGCATTTTATGAATTATCGCTAAAATATCATCATTTCTCAAAATTGTAATTTTATCAGAACACTCTAGTTCTAATCTAGAATTCATTTTTACTCTACCAACATCAGATAAATCGTATCTGTCAGAACTAAAAAATAAATTATTAAATATTTGTGTTGCAATTTCAATCGTTGGAGGCTCACCTGGTCTGAGCATTTTATATATCTCTGTTATAGCTTCATCTTTAGTATTATTTTTATCATTAAGAATTGTTGTTAAGAGATATGGTCCTTTATTAATAGAATTTGTAACAGAGATTTTCATTGAGAAAATCTTTGCTTGCAATATTTGATCTATAATCGTTTCATTAAGTTCAGTGCCAATTCTTAAAATTCCGCCTTCTTCATCATTAATTTTTATATCGCTGTGTATAAACTTACCAAAAAGAGACTCTTTCGAAACTAAAATATCTTTTAAACCATCATTAGATAGTTTTTTTGCGTTTAGATAATTTATTTTTTCACCAAGTTTAATTACTACCTTGCCAGTTTTTGCATCAATAACTTCCTCTGAAAAATTTTTCGCCTTATAATTTTCTGGATTAAATTTTGTTTTCCATTTACTTGTTTTTTCGTCATAATTATATTGCTCATTTTCATAAAATTCATTAACTATTTCTGATTTTGTATATCCTAAAGCAATCAATAGAGTTGATGCTAATATTTTTTTTTTTCTATCTATCTTGAAATAAAGAAAATCTTTTACATCAAATTCAAAATCTAACCAAGAACCTCTATTTGGGATAACTCTACAATTAAATAACAATTTACCACTCGCATGTGTCTTTCCCTTATCATGATCAAAAAAAACTCCTGGGCTTCTATGCATTTGATTTACTACGACTCTTTGAACACCATTTGTTATAAATGTTCCACTGTTTGTCATCATTGGAACTTCACCCATATAAACTTCTTGTTCTTTTGCAGATAAAATATCTTTAGTATTGTTTTCTTGATCTATATCGTAAACAACTAATCTCAGTGTACATTTTAAAGCAGATGAATAAGTAAGCCCTCTGGTAATACATTCTTCAACATCAAATTTTGGTTTCTCTAATCTGTAAGAAACATACTCCAATGTCGCTTTATCATTTAAATCTTCAATAGGAAAAATACTTTTAAAAACTCTATCGAAACCTTTGGTAAGTTCGTCACTTTGATTTGAAAAATCTGTAAGCTCATTATAAGAATTTTTTTGTACCTCAATTAAATTTGGGATAGATAAACTCTCTTTTAGTTTACCAAAACTTTTTCTGATATTTTTTTTCTCTGTAAAAGATATTTGCATCTATGTATAAATACTGATCACAGATAATTAACCAGTATTTAATAAAATCCTTATTAAATTATTTAAGTTCTACTTTTGCGCCTGCAGCTTCTAGTTTAGCTTTAATTTCTTCAGCTTCTTTTTTTGGAACACCTGATTTAACTTCTTTAGGTGCACCCTCTACTAAATCTTTAGCTTCTTTTAAACCAAGAGAAGTGGCTGCTCTTACTTCTTTAATGACATTTATTTTTTTATCACCTGCAGAAACAAGCATAATTGTAAAGTCATCTTTGTCCTCTGCTGCTGCTGCACCTCCAGCTGCTGCTGGTGCTGCTGCTGCCATTGGAGTTACACCCCACTTTTCTTCTAATTGTTTTGAAAGCTCAGCAGCCTCTGTAACTGTCAAGCTTGATAAATCCTCTATAATTTTATTAAGATCTGGCATATTTTTACTCTTTAGGTTTTGTTTCAGAATTTTCTGGTGGTAAATTACTCATTTTTTCCGATCGTGCAAGTAAAATACTGACTAATTTTGAAGCTGAGGCATTCAAAATACCTACAATATTCGCTCTTGCCTCATCTAATGTTGGTAGATTTGCGACATTCATGACCCCGGCTTGATCAAGAACCTCATTATTCATCATTCCACCTATTAATTTTAGATTCTCATTATCTTTTGCAAATTTTGATAAAATTCTTGCCGACATTATTGCATCTTCACCAAACGCAACTGCTGTTGGACCGGTAAATAAGTTTGATAAATCTTTACACTTTGTTTTTTCTAAAGCTAATTTTGTTATCCTATTTTTTGTGATTTTAAAAATTATACCGTGCTCTCTCATTCTTGATCTCAAATCATCTAACTGAGTCATTGTTAAACCTTGATAATGAGTTACCATAATGGCTTTACTATTTTCAAATTGATTACTCATTTCAGAAATGTAATTTTTTTTTTGATCTTTATTCATCATAATTTTAAATACTCTTTCCTAGTTTCAGTTTATATGAAACTCCCATAGTAGATGTTATAAAGGTAGATTTTATTAAATCTCCTTTAACTGTATTATTAGATTTTTCTTTTTCTAAAGTTTCTACAATTGCATTAAAATTTTTAATTAATTTATCATCACTAAATGATTTTTTTCCAATACTTACACCTATATTACCATCTTTATCATTTCTAATTTCTACTTGACCTGATTTGGCATCTGAAATTGCTGTTTTTAAATTATCTGTAACTGATCCTAATTTGGGGTTAGGCATCAAACCTTTTGGACCTAGTACTTTACCGAGTTTAGATAGTTTTATCATCATAGCAGGTGTACATATTAATTTCTCAAAATTAATTTCACCGGACTTTATTTTTTCAATAAAGTCGTCCCCTCCAATTATATCTGCCCCAGCATCTTTAGCTTCTGCTTCTTTTGACTCTTCACAAACTACAGCAACTTTAACTTTTTTTCCTGTTCCACCTGGAAGATTCACTATTGTTCTTATATTAATCTCATTTTTCTTTTGTTTGTTGTTTATTTGAAAACTCAAATCAACTGACTCATCAAATTTTGTAGTACAATTTTTTTTAATAACAGGTATCAATTTTTCAACAGTTTCTGATGATAGCTCAGAAGTTTTTTCAGGTAATTTTTTATATCTTTTTGAAGTCATAATTAATCTTTCACCTCAATTCCCATAGATCTTGCTGAACCTGCAATAATTTTTACAGCTTGTTCTAAATCTATCGCATTTAAATCATTCATTTTTTGTTTAGCGATCTCTTCAGCCTGTTTTTTAGTAATTGACGCTACAATATTTCTTCCAGGTTCTTGAGAACCACTTTTAAGTTTTGCAGCCTCTCTTATAAAAAATGAAGCTGGTGGAGACTTTATTTTGAAGTCAAATTTTTTATCTTTATAAACTGTAATTTCTACTGGCACAGGTTTGCCTGCCAAAGATTTTGTTTTATCATTAAACGCTTTACAAAATTCCATTATATTAACTCCACGTTGTCCTAGAGCAGGACCCACAGGAGGAGCTGGATTAGCTTGTCCACCTTTTATCTGTAACTTTATAAATCCACTTATTTCTTTTTTTGCTGCCATTAACTAACTTTCTCAACTTGGTTATATTCTAAGTCCACTGGAGTTGGTCTTCCAAATATAGATACTGAAACTTTTAATCTCGATTTCTCTTCATCTATACCCTCAACCATTCCACTGAATGATGCAAATGGTCCATCCACAACCTGAACTTTTTCACCAACGCTGTACTCTATACCAGATTTTGGCTGAGCTACACCATCTTTTATTTGACCTAAAATCTTCTCTATTTCTTTATCTGAAACAGGAACTGGCATTCCTTTGGTTCCTAAAAAACCACTTACTCTTTTGATATTTTTTATCATGTGATAAATTTTGTTATCCATCTCACTTTTTATAAGGACATATCCTGGAAAATACTTCTTTTTTCTTTGAATTCTTTTTCCTCTTTTGACTTCAGTAACATCATGAGTTGGAACAATTATTTCCTCAAATTTTTCTGAAATTTTTGCCTTATCTGCCTCTTCTTTTATCAAACCAGCAACTTTATTTTCAAAACTGGAGTGTGATTGAACAATGTACCAATTTTTCATTAGATGCTCACTTTAAGTAATATTTCCAAAAAAAATTTAAAAACTTGATCTAAAAGTAAAAAAAATAATGACATTACAAGAGCCATAACAAAAACCATCAGGGCACCCTGAAGAGTCTCTTTTCCTGTGGGCCATGATACTTTAAAAGCTTCTTGCTTAACCTCTTGTATAAATTTTATCGGGTTTTTCATATTTTTATTTTTCAATTGGCAGGAGCGGAGGGACTCGAACCCTCAGCCTCCGGTTTTGGAGACCGGCGCTCTACCAATTGAGCTACACTCCTATATAGAGCTTACTCTATAATTTTAGTTACTACTCCAGCACCAACTGTTCTACCACCTTCTCTAATTGCAAAATTTAATTTTTCGGACATTGCAATTGGTGTGATTAGTTTAACTGTGAATTTCGCATCATCACCAGGCATAACCATTTCTGTTCCTGAAGGTAATTCTACTTCACCAGTTACATCAGTTGTTCTAAAGTAAAATTGAGGTCTATACTTTGTAAAGAACGGAGTATGTCTTCCACCCTCTTCTTTTTTAAGTACATAAGCTTGAGCCTCAAACTTTGTATGAGGTGTGACTGAACCTGATTTGCAAAGAACTTGACCTCTTTCAACGTCTGTTCTTTCAACACCTCTCAATAATACACCTATGTTATCACCAGCTTCACCAGAATCTAAAAGTTTTCTAAACATTTCAACTCCAGTACAAACTGATTTTTTTGTCTCTCTTATACCAACGATTTCAATTTCATCTCCAGTTTTTATTACTCCAGACTCTACTCTACCTGTCACAACTGTACCTCTTCCTGAAATTGAGAAAACGTCCTCAACTGGCATCAAGAAATCTTTATCTTTTGGTCTATCAGGTTGTGGAATAAACTCATCAACATTTTTCATTAACTGTAGAATTGAGTTTTTACCAATTTCTTCATCTCTTCCTTCCACTGCTGCAAGTGCTGAACCTTTAGCAATTGGAGTCTTATCACCTGGAAATTTATAAGATGTTAATAATTCTTTAATTTCCTCTTCAACAAGATCAATCATTTCTTTATCATCGACTTGATCAACTTTATTTAAGTAAACGACTATTGCGGGAACACCAACTTGTCTTGCAAGTAATATATGTTCTCTAGTTTGTGGCATTGGACCATCAGCTGCGTTCACAACAAGTATCGCACCATCCATCTGAGCTGCCCCTGTTATCATGTTCTTAACATAGTCAGCATGACCAGGACAATCTACGTGAGCATAGTGTCTTTTTTCTGTTTCATATTCAACATGCGCAGTTGAAATTGTAATTCCTCTCTCTTTTTCTTCTGGAGCTTTATCAATTTGATCATACGCTATTGCTGTAGCTCCACCTGTTTCTGCTAAAACTTTTGTAATAGCTGCAGTTAAAGTAGTTTTACCGTGGTCTACGTGTCCGATTGTACCAATATTACAATGCGGTTTATTTCTTACAAATTTTTCTTTCGACATTACTTTTACCTTTGTTTTATTTTTTTATAATTTTTTCTTGGAGCGGGTAAAGGGAATCGAACCCTTACATCCAGCTTGGAAGGCTAGCGTTCTACCATTGAACTACACCCGCACAACCCCAAGAGTAACACTCCAGTGCTATTTGAATTTTATTGAATGGTGGAGGGGGAAAGATTCGAACTTTCGAAGACCGAAGTCAACGGGTTTACAGCCCGCCCCATTTGACCGCTCTGGAACCCCTCCTTTCGGGGAAGTGTCCCCTGTTCAATAAGCTTCAAACAACATGCGTTTTATATATTTTATTTACCCAAATGCAACACGTGATTTAATGAGAAAATATTCAAAAAAACGTGTAAAACTAGGTAAAATTATGAATAAATCAGCTTTTTTCATCATTGGACAACATGCTGTTATCGAAGCATTAAAAAATCCTAAAAGAAAAGTTTTAAGAGTATTTTTAACTGAAGAAAGTAAGAAAAATATACATAGAAAAAATCCAAATAAAAATCTTTTAGATGAAGTAAAAGTTTATTTTAAAACTAAAAAAGAATTAGATAAATACAGCACTAAAGAAAATCTTTTACATCAAGGTTATGTGGCTGAAATAGAGTATTTAGAAAAACCAATTCTAAAAGATTTTATTAAAGATAAAAATAATTTAACACTCGTTTGCTTAGATGGAGTCACAGATCCACGAAATATAGGTTCTCTAATAAGAAGCGCAGCATCATTTAATATTGATGGTATTATAATTAAGGAAAGGCAATTTCCAAGTGATAGCAAACTAATGTATAAAGCAGCTAGTGGAGCAATTGAATATGTAAATATTTTTGAAGTTTCTAATATTAATTCAACTTTAAAAAATTTAAAAGAAAAAAATTTTTGGGTATATGGTTTTGATGGAAATGGTACAAAAGATTTTACAGATATAGATTGGAAAGGAAATAATATACTATTATTTGGCTCAGAAGGTTTTGGAATGCATCAGCATACATCTAAATATGCAGACTTTTTAGTTAAGATTAATATAAACGATAAAATTGAAAGCTTAAACGTATCAAATAGTGCATCTATTGTATTTCATCACTTAAGTTATATAAAAAAAAAGAGTTGATTAATTATCAAATAATTAATAATTATTGCGCATGCCCTTGTAGCTCAGCTGGTAGAGCAATTGATTTGTAATCAATAGGTCCGCGGTTCGAATCCGTGCGGGGGCACCATTAAGAAGTTTCTTTTCTCAATTGTTCTATTTTGATTTTTTTTTGTAAGCTTCTATTTTGATCATATAAAAGATTGAATTTTATTTTTTGATTAGTTTTAATAATAATATTTTTTGAATTCCTAACTTCAATATTATCTGCTACTGCACTAATTGGTCTTTTTTTTGGATTTAAATTTTTAATAACTATTTTTGATTTATCACTTACAATTTTTCCTTTCCATCTTCTTGGTCTAAAAGGACTAATAGGTGAAATCGATAATTTTTTAGAATTTAAACTTAGAATTGGACCATGTACTGAAAGATTATAAGCTGTACTTCCTGCAGGTGTTGAAACTAATACTCCATCAGAAACTAGCTTTTTTATTACTTGTTTGGATCCGTGATTGATAGATAGTGATGCTGCTTGTCTACTTTGTCTTAAAATTGAAACCTCATTAATTGCTATATGTTTTTTAATTTGATTTTTATTATTTCTGACTTGCATTTCTAAAGGAGATATACTTATCAATTTAGCTTTGTTTAAGTTATTAATTATATTTTTTGATGAAAATTTATTCATCAAGAAACCATAATTACCAGAATTAACTCCATAGAAAGATTTGTTTGAATTTCTATTTTTTTTGAGTGTTTGAAGCATGAAACCATCACCACCGATTACAATAGTAAAATTAGATTTCTTTACTCCATTTTTTTTAATTATTTTTTTTAATAAAGTTTTTATTTTTACAGATTTAGGGTTTTTATCAGAAATTATTTGAATTTTATTCATTTTATTCATTAATGGTGCCCTCGGCCAGACTCGAACTGGCACTCCGCAAGCGGCAAGGATTTTAAGTCCTTTGTGTCTACCAATTTCACCACGAGGGCATCAAAGCTTTTTTTAGATATTTTTTATCTAATTTGCAATCTTTATATCCACGTTTAACAACGTTTAAATATCTTTCTGTTGGAAACTTAAATAGTGTTTTTTTAACCATTGTATATGTCATTACTTTTTTTCCATAATACAAGAAATAA
This sequence comes from Pelagibacteraceae bacterium AG-447-E22, assembly GCA_003212295.1. Lineage (GTDB taxonomy): Bacteria > Pseudomonadota > Alphaproteobacteria > Pelagibacterales > Pelagibacteraceae > Pelagibacter. The sequence continues at coordinate 43,307 of QCQC01000005.1, forward strand.
TATTTTTTATATAAAACTGGATAATCTTCATAAACATCAAGTTTCTTTTCATCGCTTTTTGAAATTTCAAATAATCCACCTGGAACGATTGAGTTTTTTTTAGGCTCTATATCAGCAGCTCTGTATTTGCTTCTAAAAGTTAGTCTAAAATCCTTAAGATTAATCTTTTTAATAAAAATACTATCTTTACATCTGCGTTTCATTTGAAAATGATGAAGATTACTACCATAGGCAAAATAAAGCATTTAACGATCTACAATTTCAATTTTTTTTTCTTTAATAAATTCTAAAATTTGTGAATTACAAAGATCTATTTTTGATTGATCTTCAGAACGAATTACAATTGAAACTCCTAGTTTGCCTGCATGAAAAAATGGATAGCTTCCTATTTCAACTTCTTTATTGCTATCTTGAACTTTAGTTAGTGAACTTGCGATTTCACTCTCAACTGTTTTTAAACTTATTGTGTGACTTAAAATAGGTTGACCTCCTACTATTCTATTCTTTAAACCTCCTAACATTGATTTTAAAATTGAAGGAACACCAGGTAAACAAAATACATTTTTTATACTAAAGCCAGGGGCACCACTTGTTGGATTAAGAATTAATTCTGCATTTGCCGGCATCCAAACCATTTTTTGCCTACCTTCATTGAATTCACCAGGCTGATAATAAGCCTCAAGAATTTTAAAAGCTTCTTTATGTACTTCATATTTTAAATTAAAAGCTTTAGCTACTGATTGAGCTGTTATATCATCGTGGGTAGGTCCTATACCACCAGTGGTAAAGACATAATCATTTTCTGCTCTCAAAACATTTAAAGTATCTATGATTTTTTTTTCTATGTCGGGTACTACTCTTACTTCATTTACTTTTACACCTATCGAATTTAACCAATTAGCTAAAGTACTGGTATTCGTGTCCTGAGTTCTTCCAGAAAGAATTTCATTTCCAATAATTAATATCGCGGCATTTACTTTTGTGTTTTTTGTCATTTTTATATGTATAATTTGAATATGGAATTTACCAAGTCTTTAATAAAAGGCAAATTAATCAAAAGATATAAGCGTTTTTTTGTAGATGTTAAATTAAATAAAGAAATTGTCACAGCTCATTGTCCAAATACTGGTTCAATGAAAGGTCTTTTAGATGAAGGTAATGATGTTTATCTTCTAAAAAATAATGATCCTAAAAGAAAGTTAAAATATGGATTAGAGATAATAAAAGCTCAAAAAAATCTTGTTGGTGTAAATACTCATATGGCAAATAAAATTGTTAATCATGGTTTAAGAAACAATCTTATTAAAGAATTAAAAGATAGTGACAAAGTTAAAGCTGAGGTCTTTTTTAATAAAGAAACAAGATTTGACTTCTTGTTAGAAAAAAAAAAACAAAAAAGCTTTATAGAGGTAAAAAATGTAACACTTTTTAGAGACAAAAAAACTGCTGAATTTCCAGATGCAATTACTTCTAGAGGCTCAAAACATTTACTTACCCTTATTGATGCCATAAAAAAAGGTTATAAAACTTACTTAATATTTTTGGTACAGATACAAAATATGGAATATTTTAAAATAGCTAAAGATATAGATAGTGAATATTATGAAAATTATCTTAAAGCAAAAAAAGCAGGTGTTAATTTTCTAGCTTACAGGTGTAAAATAAGTTCTAAAGAAATATTTATTGATAAAAAAATTATAATTATAGATGAGTAATTATTCTGAAAAATTTGAAAAAATGAGAGTTGCAGGAAAACTTGCTGCTCAAACATTAGATATGCTTACTGATAATATTAAAGAAGGAATTTCTACTGCATATATAGATAAACTTGGATATGAGTTTATTCGTGACAATGGAGGATATTCAGCTCCTTTATACTATCGTGGTTTTAAAAAATCTTTGTGTACCTCTTTAAACCATGTTGTTTGTCACGGTGTTCCTTCTGAGGATAGGATTCTAGAGGAAGGAGATGCAGTCAATGTTGATGTAACAGCAATTATTAATGAGCATTATGGAGACACTAGCAGAATGTTTTGCATTGGAGAAACTCCAGTAAAATTAAATAATCTAATTAACGCTACTTATGAATCAATGATGAAGGCAATCAAGATTTTAAAACCAGGGATAAAACTCGGTGACATTGGTCATGAAATTCAATCTTATGTTGAAGAAAAAGGATTTTCTGTTGTTAGAGATTTTTGTGGTCATGGTATAAGCACAACATTCCATGAACCACCCAATATATTACATTATGGTAGTAAAAATACTGGAAAGGAATTAACAGCAGGTATGACTTTCACAATTGAACCAATGATCAATGCTGGAAAATATGATATTAAAATGCTTAATGATGGTTGGACTGCTGTTACAAAAGATAAATCTTTATCAGCGCAATTTGAACACACAATAGGAATTACAGAAAATGGTTATGAAATCTTTACAGAATCTGCTAAAGGTTATTCAAAGCCCCCATATTTATAATTAATGATTAAAAGATATTCGCGAAAAGAACTAACTGATATTTGGTCAGAGGAAAACAAATATAAAATTTGGCTTGATGTAGAGGTTGCTGCAGCTCAAGCAATGGAAAAGCTGGGACAAATACCAAGAGGTGTTTCTTCAGTTGTCAGAAAAAAAGCTAAAATAAATGTAAAAAGAATTCACCAGATCGAAAGCCAAGTAAAACATGACGTAATTGCTTTCTTAACTTCTGTGACGGAAAAAGCTGGAATAAAGGCCAGATACCTTCATCAAGGTATGACTTCTTCTGATGTTTTAGATACAAGTTTTAATATTCAATTAGTTCAATCTGGTAAAATTCTTGTCAAAGATTTAGACCAAATACTTAAAGTTTTAAAAAAACAGGCTAAGAAATATAAGTTTACACCTTGCATGGGTAGAAGTCATGGTATTCATGCAGAACCAATTACCTTTGGTTTAAAATTAGCTTCTTTTTATGAAGAATTTAAAAGAAATAAAAAAAGATTGGTTGATGCTATTGATGAAGTTTCAACTTGTGCCATCTCAGGAGCTGTTGGAACATTTGCAAATATAAATCCAAATGTTGAAAAACATGTTGCAAAAAAACTAGGTTTGAAAATTGAGCCTATATCAACACAAGTAATTCCAAGAGATCGTCATGCATTTTATTTTTCAGTTTTAGGAATTATCGCTGGATCAATAGAAAGAGTAGCTACTGAAATTAGACATTTACAAAGAACAGAAGTTTATGAACTTCAAGAATACTTTTCAAAAAATCAAAAAGGTTCATCAGCAATGCCTCATAAAAAAAATCCTATTCTAAGTGAAAATCTTACTGGTCTTGCTAGAATGGTAAGAAGTACAGTAACCCCTGCCCTAGAAAATATTGCATTATGGCACGAGAGAGACATTTCGCATTCAAGTGTAGAGAGAAATATAGGACCAGATGCTAATATAACTCTTGATTTTGCATTAACTAGACTAACTAACATTCTAGATAATATGATTGTTTATCCCAAAAAAATGTTAGAAAATTTAAACTTAACTAAAGGACTTATTTTTTCACAAGAGCTTATGTTGGAGTTAACTAAAACAGGTTTAAGTAGAGAAAAATCTTATAAAATGGTTCAAACCTATGCAAAGAAATGTTTTGCAGAAAACTTAAATTTATTTGAGATTATACAATCTGACAAATATATAATGAGCAAAATTCCACCAAAAAAATTAAAAACTATTTTTAGTTATTCTAAACATTTTAAGAATGTAAATTTAATTTTTAGAAGAGTATTTAAATAATGAAAAAAGGTAAAAAACTTTATGAAGGAAAAGCCAAGATTATATATGCTACTGAAGATAAAAATTTAGTTATTCAATACTTTAAAGATGATGCAACTGCATTTAATAATCAAAAAAAAAGTATAATTGAGGGAAAAGGGGTTTTAAATAATAGAATTTCAGAACATATCCTCTCAAATCTATCACAAATTGGAATTAAAAATCATTTAGTAAAACGACTTAATATGAGAGAGCAAGTTATTAAACTTGTAGAAATAATTCCAATAGAGTTCATAACAAGAAATGTTGCTACAGGATCAATTACTAAAAGATTAGGTATTGAAGATGGAACAGTTCTTAAAGAGCCACTAATTGAATATTGTTTAAAAGACGACGCTTTAGGAGACCCATTAATTGCAGAAGAGCATATTTATGCTTTTGATTGGGCTTCAAAAAAAGAAATAGAAAAAATTAAAAAAATGATTTTAAGAATAAATGATTTCATGGTTGGTATGTTTAGAGGTATTGGTATTAAACTAGTAGATTTTAAATTGGAATTTGGAAGAATAAAAATTAATGGAAAAAATGAAATCATACTAGCTGATGAAATAAGTCCAGATACTTGTAGATTGTGGGACTCAATTACCGACAAGAAACTTGATAAAGACAGATTTAGAAAAGATTTAGGTGATTTAATCCCTGCATACACGGAAGTTGCAAAAAGGTTGGGTATTCTTCATGAACAATCAAATGTTGCAGCAGTAAATGTAACAAAGTTGTCATCTGTCAAAAAAAAAAGAAAATGAAAATATCTGCAATAATTACACTCAAGAAAGATGTTTTGGATCCCCAAGGTAAAGTTATCCAACAAGCATTAGATGGTATGGGCTTTAAGAATGTTGATGAGGTCAGACAAGGAAAATATTTTGAAATAGATGTGAAAGAAAATGATCCAAAAAAAGCTCAAGAAATTGTAGAAGAAATGTGTAAAAAACTTTTAGCAAATCTTGTAATTGAAAATTATAAAATTATTGGAACTCAATAATTAATGAAATCATCAGTAATAACTTTTCCTGGTTCAAATTGTGATAGAGATATAGATGTAGCTCTTAAAAAATTCGGATTTAAAAATCAAATGGTTTGGCATAACGATAATCAATTACCTAAAAGTGATTTAGTAGTTTTACCTGGAGGTTTTTCTTATGGAGACTATTTAAGATGTGGAAGTATGGCTGCAAAGTCAAAGATAATGCAATCGGTTATTAACTTTGCAAAATCAGGTGGTTTAGTCATGGGAATATGTAATGGTTTTCAAATTTTAGTTGAAACAGGTTTAGTGCCAGGAGTTTTATTAAGAAATAAATATTTAGAATTCATTTGTAAAAATGTTTTTGTTAAAATTGACAATAAAGATAATCCATATTTTAAAAATTTAGATAAAGAAGTGTTTAAGTTTCATATTGCTCATAATGAAGGAAATTATTTTTGTACTACTGATCAGCTCAAAGAAATAGAAGACAATAACCAGGTGGCTATATATTATTGCAGTAATAATGGTGATACCGAGGAAAGATTTAACCCAAATGGTTCAATAAAAAATATTGCAGGTATTTTCAATAAAGAAAAAAATGTTTTAGGGATGATGCCTCACCCAGAAAGAATGATTGATCAAAGTTTATCGGGTGAAGATGGGTCTTTATTTTTTAAAAATTTAATTAATAACATCAAATAATGTTAGTAAACGAAAAGATTGCAATAGATCATGGCCTTAAAGCTGATGAATATAAAAAAATATGTGAACTATTAAAGAGAATACCAAACCTTACAGAACTTGGTATTTTTTCAGCAATGTGGAACGAACATTGCTCTTATAAATCTTCTAGACTTCATTTAAAAAAACTACCTACTTCAGGAAAAAAAGTTATTCAGGGTCCAGGTGAAAATGCTGGCGTGATTGATATTGAAGATGGAGACGCAATTGTTTTTAAAATTGAAAGTCACAACCACCCTTCTTTTATTGAGCCCTACCAAGGTGCAGCTACAGGAGTTGGTGGTATCATGCGTGACGTTTTTACCATGGGGGCTAGGCCAATAGCCAATTTAAACTCAATTCACTTTGGATCTCCGCAACATAAAAAAACAAAAAATCTATTAAGAGGTGTTGTGCACGGAATTGGAGGTTATGGAAACTGTATGGGTGTACCTACCATTGCTGGGCAAACTTCATTTGATAGCTCATATAATGGAAATATTTTAGTCAACGCTATGACTTTAGGACTAGTTAAAAAAAATAAAATATTTTATTCAAAAGCTGCTGGTTTAAATAAGCCAGTTATTTATGTGGGATCTAAGACAGGTAGAGATGGTATTCATGGAGCCAGTATGGCTTCTGCAAGCTTTGATGAAAAAATTGAAGAAAAAAAACCAACAGTACAAGTTGGAGATCCATTTACTGAAAAACTTTTATTAGAGGCTTGTCTTGAACTGATGGCAGGAGACTCTATCATTGCAATTCAAGATATGGGAGCAGCTGGCCTTACATCTTCCAGTATCGAGATGGCCTCAAAAGGAAATTTAGGAATAGAAATTAATTTAAATAAAGTTCCATGTAGAGAATCTAAGATGACACCTTATGAAATAATGCTTTCTGAAAGTCAAGAAAGAATGTTGATAGTTTTAGAAAATGGAAAAGAGGAAATGGCAAAAAAAATATTTGATAAATGGAACTTGGATTTTGCTGTAATAGGAAAAACAACAAATTCAAAAAATATTGAATTATTTTTTAATAATGAACAGGTTGCAAATATTCCTGATACCACTGGAAAATTTAAATAAGTGCTAGCCTCACCAATACCCTGCACGCACTCAACGAACTCTCCCATGTTATCTTCCTTTTCTGGACTTCCAAAATTAAGACAATTGGTAATTGCTATTGGAGTAGCACCTACAGAAATTAGATTTCTCCAACTCTCAGCCACAACTTGCTTTCCTCCTGTTAATGGATGAGCCCAACAGTATACAGCAGAGGAGTCGACAGAGGAAGCTACAGCTTTATTAGTTCCATGAACTCTCACGACACCTGCATCGCCACCAGGTTTTTGAATTGTATCACCCATTACAGTATGATCATACTGTTGCCAAATCCATTCTTTGCTGCAAATATTTGGATTAGATAGAATTTTTTTTAGGACATCTTTAATTCTTA
>QCQC01000006.1 GCA_003212295.1 Pelagibacteraceae bacterium AG-447-E22
AATATTCTAAATATATTAGATCATTTCTAACACTAGAAAACTCTGGCCTATTAATTTAACCAGCTTAAAGATAAGCTGACTTAATTTTTTTTGCAAATTCTAAATATATTTTTGAAATTTCGTGATCAGGATGTGCCTCCACTATTGGCTTTCCTAGATCACCAGATTTTCCAACCTCAGGGTCAATTGGTATCTCCCCTAAAAATTCTTTTTTAAACTCATCTGCAGTTTTTTTAACCCCTCCATCCCCAAAAATTTTATATCGTTTGCCATCATCTCCAACAAAATAACTCATGTTATCAACTAAGCCTAAAATTTTTACTCCAAGTTTATCGAACATTTTAATTCCTCTTTTTACGTCTAAGAGTGCTACTTCTTGTGGTGTTGAAACAATTATTGCACCATCCATCTTAATTTCTTGTGAGAATGTCAATTGAGTATCCCCAGTTCCTGGAGGCATATCAACAATTATAAAATCTAAATTTTTCCAGTTTACTTTTTGAGTAAAAGTTTTGATTGCACTTGTCACCATTGGTCCGCGCCAAATCATAGGAGTTTGTTGATCTGCTAAAAAACCTATGGACATACATTGAACATCGTATTTAGTAATAGGATCTAATTTTTGACCATCACTTTTAGGTTTTTCATTTATATCAAACATTTTTGGGACTGAAGGTCCATATATATCAGCATCCAATAATCCAACTTTACAACCACTGTTTTTGAGCGCTAAGGCGAGATTTGTTGCAAAAGTCGATTTACCAACACCACCTTTTGCGCTTGATATAGCTATTGTAAATTTAGTTCCAAGTATTGGATTTTTTTTAAAAACCTTTGGTTCTACCTTACTTTTTATTGCGGCACTTAGTTCGGGTTTTTTATCAGACATAATTTGATCTTAACTTGTTTTTAGTAAATAAGACACTATATAGATAATGTATGTCTGATGATTTTCAACAACGAGGAGGAAGTCCGTGGGGAAGCCCTCCAGGAGGTGGAAACGGATCTGGAAAAGGTCCAACACCACCAGATGTTGAAAAAATTATTAGAGATCTTCAAGATAAAATAAAAAAATTTTTACCAGGTGGCAGTTCATCTGGCGGCAAACAAGCATTTCTAGTTTTAATTATTTTAGGCTTTGTTTGGCTGGCAAGTGGACTTTATAGGGTATTGCCTGATGAGCAAGGAGTTGTTCTAAGATTTGGAAAATTTATAAAGACAACACAGCCAGGATTAAATTATCATATTCCTTTCCCAGTGGAGTCAGTTCTTACTCCTAAAGTAACAAAAGTTAATAGAATAGATATTGGTTTTAGATCTGAGAGAGATAGTGGATTTTCTTCATCAGGAGGAGTAGCTGATGTTCCTCAAGAAAGTTTAATGCTCACAGGAGATGAAAATATTGTTAATATAGATTTTTCTGTATTTTGGGTAATTAAGGATGCAGGAAACTTTTTATTTAAGATTCAAGACCCAGAAGGAACTGTAAAGGCAGCTGCGGAAACTGCAATGAGAGAAGTAATTGCAAGATCAGACATTCAACCAATTTTGACAGAGGGAAGATCACTTATAGAAACAGACACACAAGAAATTATTCAAAAAATTTTAGACGAATATACCAGTGGTATTCAAATTACTCAGGTTCAAACTCAAAAAGCAGACCCACCAGATCAAGTAATTGATGCCTTTAGAGATGTGCAAGCTGCAAGAGCAGACATGGAAAGATCTAAGAATGAAGCAGAGGCTTATGCAAATGATGTTATCCCAAGAGCACGAGGGGAAGCTGCAAAAATATTACAAGCTGCAGAGGCATACAAAAAAGAAGTTGTTGCTAAAGCAGAAGGTGAAGCTAGTAGATTTTTAGCCATCTATAATGAATATAAAGATGCAAAGTCAGTTACACAAGAAAGAATGTATTTAGAAACAATGGAAAAAGTTTTAGCTGATATTGACAAGGTTATTATTGAAAAAAATGCGGGCTCGGGAGTAGTACCATACTTACCTTTACCTGAGTTACAAAAAAAGAAAGCGACCAACTAATATGAATATGGGAAAAGTAATAACAGGAATAATTGTTGCACTTGCTGCAGTAGCATTTTTTTCAATCTTTATAGTAAAAGAAGTAAATCAAGCAATCGTTCTTCAATTTGGTGATCCTAAAAGAATAATTACAAAACCAGGTTTAAATTTTAAGATTCCATTTATTCAAAACGTAGTGTTTTTGGATAAACGAATTTTAAATTTAGATACTCCACCAGAAGAAGTAATTGCTTCAGATCAAAAAAGATTAATTGTAGACGCTTTTGCTAGGTTTCAAATTGTTGATCCTTTAAAATTTTATATTTCAGTTGGAAATGAGAGAGTTGCAAGATCAAGATTGGCGACCATTATAAATTCAAGAATTAGAAATGTTTTGGGTCAACAAGAACTTCAAACACTTTTATCAGAAGATAGAACAAAACAAATGGCTTTAATTCAAGAAGGTGTAAACAATGAAGCTGAAAACTTTGGAATTAAAATTAATGATGTAAGAATAAAAAGAGCAGATCTTCCTCAAGCAAACAGTGATGCAATTTTCAGAAGAATGCAAACAGAAAGAGAGAGAGAAGCAAAGGAATTTAGAGCAAGAGGTGCTGAGATGGCAGTAACTATTACTTCAACTGCGGACAAAGAAGTCACTGTAATATTAGCAGATGCTCAAAAAAAATCAGAAATAATGAAAGGGGAAGGTGATGGTAAAAGAAATAATATCTTTGCTAGTGCTTTTGGACAAGACCCTGAATTTTTTGCATTCTACAGAGCAATGCAAGCTTATGAGAAGGCTTTGATTGGAGGTGAAACTTCGTTAATATTGTCACCTGATAGTGAATTTTTTAAATTTTTTGGAAATATAAAACCTAAATCTCAATAATATTTATGAAAGAATTGATCATAGCACTTGGTCTGTTCTTATTCATTGAAGGCATTTTATATGCCATATTTCCAGCAAAAATGAAAAGTATGTTAAAAAAAATAGAGTTAATACCAACTAGTCAATTAAGAACTGGGGGATTAATTTTTGCAATAATAGGATTTATTATTATTTATTACGCTAAAAATTAAAATGATAAAATTAAAAACAGTTTTTTTTTCTTTAATATTTATTTTAAGTTTTTCTATAAAATCTAATGCGCAAAATATTCCATCCTCATTTGCAGATTTAGCAGAAAAATTAATGCCATCAGTGGTAAATATTTCAACCACACAAACAATAGTCACTAGAAGCAATCCTTTTCCAAATTTTCAATTTCCTCCTGGTTCACCATTTGAGGACATGTTTAAAGAATTTGGCACACCTCAAGAAAGACAAACCTCAGCTTTAGGTTCAGGTTTTATCATTGATGAAAAAGGAATTGTTGTAACAAATAATCATGTCATTGAAGGTGCTGAAGATATTGTTGTTCAAGTAAACGGAGAGAAAAAATTTAAAGCTAAAGTTATTGGTGCAGATCCTTTATCAGATATTGCAGTTTTAAAAATTCAGACAAAAGAAGAGTTTACCCCTGTAAAATTTGGTGACTCGGATAAAGCAAGGATTGGTGATTGGGTAATTGCCATAGGAAATCCATTTGGTTTAGGAGGCACGGTAACATCAGGAATTATTTCAGCAAGAAATAGATCGATAGGTTTGTCTAGATATGAGGACTATATTCAAACAGACGCTTCTATTAATTCTGGAAACTCTGGTGGACCACTATTTGACATGAAGGGAGATGTTATTGGAATTAATACTGCTATTCTAGGCAGAAGTGGAAATGTTGGAATTGGTTTTTCAATTCCATCTAACAGCGCAAAACCAATAATTAATCAATTAATTGAATTTGGTGAAACAAAAAGAGGATGGCTTGGTGTAAGAATTCAGGACGTAACAAAAGAAATAGCAGATGTTGAAAAATTAGATGAACCAAGAGGAGCACTTGTAGCAAGTGTTGCTCCAAACAGTCCCTCAGAAAAAGCTGGTGTAAAAGCTGGAGATATAATTTTAGAATTTAATGGAGAGAAAATTGGTGAAATGAAAGAACTTCCAATAATAGTTGCTAGAACCGAAGTTGGAAAAAAGGTTAAAGTTAAAATTTGGAGAAACAAAAAAGAAATAGAAAAAAATGTTATTCTCGGAAGATTAGAAACCTCAGAAGATTTTAAAGTTGCGGATCAAGAAAAAAAACCTTTAGAAACAAAAATTGATGAATTAAAGATAACAGTAAGAGAAATAACAAGTGAAGAAATCAAATCGAGAAAATTACCCAATCAAACCAAAGGCTTAGTCATAACAAATATAGAGGACAATAGTCCATTAAAAAATTCTATTGAATTAGAAAGTATAATTTTAGAAGCTCAAAAGAAGAAAGTAAGAAATGTAAATGATTTAAAACAAGCAGTTAAACAAGTTTTAAATAGTAATCAAAAAACAATCTTATTAGTTATATTTAATAGTGAAAACCAGAGAAGATATATAGGTGTAAAACTAGATTAAATTATGGATTTAAAGTCCAAAATTATTTTAATCTATGGACCAACTGCCTCAGGTAAATCAGTCTTTTCTGTAAAATTAGCCAGAAAAGTAAATGGTGAAATAATTAATGCTGATAGCATGCAAGTTTATAAAGAATTAAGCATTCTATCTGCTAGACCTCTAAAAAAAGATTATCAAAAAATAAAACATCATTTGTATGGTTTTATCAGTGTAAAAAAAAATTTTTCATCAGGTGATTGGCTTAAGTTAGTTAAAAAAAAAATTTTTGAGATTAGAAAAAGGAAAAAAATACCAATTCTTGTTGGTGGCACAGGTTTGTATTTTAAAGCTTTGACTAAAGGATTAGTAAATATACCAAATATTCCTATTAAATTTAGAAATAAAATAAGATCTTTGAATAAAAATCTTGGTTCAAGGAAATTTTATACCAAACTATTGAAACTAGACCCTTTGGTGAAAAATCAAATTAATATTCATGATACTCACAGAGCTATTAGAGCTTATGAAGTAAAAATGTATACAAAAAAATCTATATATGAATGGTTTAAAATGACTAAGTCAGACTTCGAAGATAATGATTTTTATAAAATCCATATAGATTTCCCAAGAGACAGATTGATAAAAAGAATAAGTGAAAGAGCAATTATGATGTTTAAAAAAGGGGCAATTAAAGAGGTAAAAAAGTTTATTAAAGTTAAAGTTCCCAATGCTAAACCTGCCAATAAAGCAATTGGTATCTCAGAAATAAGTGATTACTTGAATGAAAAGTTACAAAAGGCGCAAGTTATTGAAAAAATATCAATCAAGACAAGACAATATGCCAAAAGACAGGCTACTTGGGCAAGAGGGAATATGTCGGATTGGAAAAAAATTGGTCCTGATGATCTAAATAAATTTTTAAAAAAAATTTATATATCTCGTACTTAGCCTTGACCAATTAGCACAACTTCAGCTAGATTGGATAAATGTCAAAATTATTTACAGGTGCTGAAATTGTATTTAAATGTCTTGAGGATCAGGGAGTAGAATTCATTTTTGGATATCCAGGTGGTGCAGTTTTGCCAATTTATGATGAATTGAAAAATCATAGTTCAATAAAACATATTTTAGTTAGACATGAGCAAGGTGCTGGACATGCTGCAGAAGGTTACGCAAGATCATCAGGTAAGCCAGGTGTAGTTTTGGTTACTTCAGGACCTGGTGCAACAAATGTTGTAACAGCTTTAACAGATGCATATATGGACTCGGTTCCATTAGTATGTATTTCAGGACAAGTACCAACACATTTAATTGGCACAGATGCTTTTCAAGAATGTGACACAACAGGAATAACTAGACCATGTACAAAACATAATTGGTTAGTAAAAGATATTAAAGATTTATCCAAAACTCTTCATGAAGCTTTCAGAGTTGCAACTACTGGAAGGCCAGGACCAGTATTAGTTGATATTCCAAAAGATATCCAATTTGCTAAAATAAGTTATTCAAAACCAAAAGTTAAAAAAAAATTAAATGGTAAATCATTAAATCAATTTTCCCAAAACGAAATCGATGAATTAATTAATTTAATGAATAAATCAAAAAGACCTATAATTTACTCGGGTGGTGGTGTTATTAACTCAGGACCTGAAGCAAGCGAAGTATTAAGAGAACTCGTTGAGTTAACAGGTTTTCCAATTACATCTACATTACAAGGTTTAGGTGCGTACCCAGGAGATGATAATCAATTTTTAGGAATGCTTGGAATGCATGGAACTTACGAAGCTAATAATGCGATGCATGATTGTGATTTACTGATTAATATTGGAGCAAGATTTGATGACAGAATAACAGGAAAGATAGATGAGTTTTCTCCTAAATCAAAAAAAGTTCATATTGATATAGACCCATCATCAATTAATAAAATAATTAAAGTTGATTTATCACTTGTAGGAGATGTTAAAGATGTTCTTAAAAGCATTAATACTACGCTTAAAAGAAAAAATATAAATTTGAATAAATCAAACAAACAACAAACATCAAACTGGTGGGAACAAATTCAAAAATGGCGAACAAAAAATTCATTACATTTTAAAAACAGCGATGAAACAATAAAACCACAACATGCAGTTCAAAGACTTTATGAACTTACTAAACATAAAGATACATTTATAACAACAGAGGTTGGTCAACATCAAATGTGGGCAGCACAGCATTACAAATTTAATAAACCAAATAGATGGATGACATCTGGCGGTTTAGGAACAATGGGGTATGGTCTTCCAGCGGCTGTTGGTGTGCAGATAGCACATCCTGAAAAATTAGTTGTTGATATAGCGGGTGAAGCATCTGTTTTAATGACGATGCAAGAAATGTCGACTGCCGTACAATATAATCTACCAATTAAAATTTTTATTCTTAATAATCAGTATATGGGAATGGTAAGACAGTGGCAGGAATTACTTCATGAAAAAAATTATTCTGAGAGTTATTCAGAGGCATTACCAGACTTTATCAAGTTAGCAGAAGCATATGGTTGCAAAGGTATTATGGCTGAAAAACCAAGCGAACTTGATGAAAAGATTAATGAAATGGTTCAATTTGATGGACCAGTTATTTTTGATTGTCGTGTTGATCCGAATGAAAATTGTTTTCCAATGATACCTTCAGGTAAACCACATAATCAAATGATATTAGGGCCATCCGAAAAAGAAGAAAATAAAATTACTGGCAAAGGTAAAGCTCTAGTTTAGTTATGGCAAATCCCAAATCAGCATATAGTGTTTCTACGAAAAAAGAAAAAACAGACACGCATATAATTGTAGTTTGGGTTGATAATGAAGCAGGTGTTTTGGCTAGAGTAGTAGGATTATTTTCAGGAAGAGGATATAATATTGAGTCACTAGCAGTTGCAGAAGTTGATGCAAAAAAAAATATATCAAGGATTACTATTGTAACCACGGGTACACCCCAAGTTATTGATCAGATAAAACTTCAATTGAAGAAATTAGTCCCTGTCCACAAGGTAGCTGATTTTAAAAGAAATGATAAAAGTGTGATATTTAAAGAAATGGCTTTATTTAAATTTGTAGGTAATACAAATAAAATTAAAAGAGCTATAAATGCTTGTAAAAAATATAATGTTGTAATATTGGATAAGACAAAAAAATCAAATGTCATTCAAATTACCGCATTAAGAAGAGAAATAGATAAAATGGCAAAAAATTTAAAGAAATTTGGACTAGTTAGTGTTTCTAGAACTGGTGCTGTAGCAATGACTAGAGGAGACAAAGTTTTTAATTAATAGGGAGAAAATTATGAAAATGTTTTATGAAAAAGATACGGATGTAAATCTGATAAAGGATAAAAAAATTGCTATATTTGGATATGGTAGCCAAGGCCATGCACATGCTTTAAATTTAAAAGATAGTGGAGTTAAAGAGGTTGTAGTAGCATTAAGAGAAGGTTCTTCAAGCATACCAAAAGCAGAATCAAAAGGTTTGAAGGTAATGAATTTATCAGATGCAGCTGAATGGGCTGATGTTGTTATGATTTTAACACCAGATGAATTGCAGGCATCAATATATAAAAATCATATTGAACAAAGAGTAAGAAAGGGAACTTCATTAGCTTTTGCTCACGGATTAAATGTCCATTATGATTTAATTAAAGCTAGAGAAGATCTGGATGTTTTTATGGTAGCTCCAAAAGGTCCTGGCCACTTAGTTAGAAGCGAGTATGTTAAAGGAGGAGGAGTTCCGTGTTTATTTGCAGTTCATCAAAATGGTTCTGGTAAAGCTAGAGATCTTGCGATGTCATATGCTTCTGCAGTAGGCGGCGGAAGATCTGGGATTATAGAAACAACTTTCAAAGATGAAGTAGAAACAGATTTATTTGGAGAACAAACAGTTCTTTGTGGAGGACTTGTTGAACTAATTAAAAATGGATATGAAACTTTGGTTGAGGCAGGTTATGAACCTGAGATGGCATATTTTGAAACTGTCCATGAAGTAAAACTAATAGTAGATTTGATTTACGAAGGTGGAATAGCCAATATGAACTATTCGATATCAAATACAGCAGAGTATGGGGAGTATGAGTCTGGACCAAGAGTAGTAAATAAAGAAGAAACTAAAAAAAGAATGAAAGAAGTTTTAAACGATATACAATCTGGAAAATTTACCAAACAATGGATGGAAGAATGTAAGAATGGTCAAAAAAACTTTCTTGCAACGCGTGCTAAATTAGCTGAACATCCAGTTGAAAAGGTTGGTGCTAATTTGAGAGCAATGATGCCTTGGATTGGAAAAAAGAAACTTGTGGATAGCGATAAAAGCTAGATTAGCACTTAAAAGTTTATAAATATTTTGCAATTTCTAACAGAGATTGTAATATAGATTTTCATAAATTTTTAGTTATGGCTAACAAAGATAAAGTATTTATATTTGATACAACGATGCGTGATGGTGAACAATCACCAGGAGCATCAATGAGTCTTGAGGAAAAAATTCAAATTTCTAGAGTCTTTGATGAGCTAGGTATTGATATTATAGAAGCAGGTTTTCCAATTGCATCCCCAGGTGATTTTGAAGCAGTATCTGCAATCAGTAAAGTTTTGAAAAAATCTATTCCTTGTGGGTTAGCTAGGCATTCAAAAAAAGATATAGACAGGTGTTATGAAGCTTTAAAGCATGCTCCAAGATTTAGAATTCATACTTTTATTTCTACAAGCCCACTTCACATGAAACATAAACTTAATAAGACACCCGAACAAGTTTATGAGTCTATTAAAGAGCACGTAACTTATGCAAGAAATTTAACTGATGATGTTGAATGGTCTTGTGAAGATGGAACAAGAACTGATATGGACTACATGTGTAAAACTGTTGAACTTGCAATCAGATCAGGTGCTAAAACAATTAATATTCCTGATACAGTTGGATATACGGTTCCATCAGAATTCACTAAAATTATTGAAACGTTATTAAATAAAGTTCCTAATATTGATAAAGCAATATTATCTACACATTGTCATAATGATTTAGGTTTAGCAGTTGCAAATTCGTTGGCAGGAATCCAAGCTGGCGCAAGACAAATTGAATGTACAATCAATGGTATCGGCGAAAGAGCTGGTAATGCAGCTTTAGAAGAAGTTGTAATGGCAATCAGAACTAGAAATGATTTAATGCCTTACGAAACAGGGATTAATACAACATTGTTAAGTAAAGCATCAAAATTAGTTTCAAATGTTACAGGTTTTCCCGTTCAATTCAATAAAGCAATAGTTGGAAAAAATGCTTTTGCTCATGAGTCAGGTATTCATCAAGACGGAATGTTAAAAAATAGAAACACTTATGAAATAATGACACCAGAAAGTGTTGGGGTTAAACAAACATCTTTAGTGATGGGTAAACACTCAGGCAGACATGCCTTTAAGGATAAATTGATAAGTCTTGGATATGCTGATTTAACAGATGATGTGATTGAAAATGCATTTGGAAAGTTTAAGATTTTAGCTGATAAGAAAAAACATATATATGATGAAGATATTATAGCTCTAGTAGATGATAGTTTAGTGCTAGATAACAAGGCAAACACAATAGTTTTAAAATCATTAAAGGTATTTGCAGGCACAGGAGAACCTCAAAAAGCAGATATGACTTTAGATGTTAATGGACAAATTAAATCAGCAACCGAGACAGGTGATGGACCTGTTGATGCCATTTTTAAATGTATTAAGAATTTGTATCCACATGATGTTAATCTTCAATTGTATCAAGTACATGCTGTGACAGAAGGTACTGATGCTCAAGCAACTGTAAGTGTTCGTATTGAGGAAAACGGTAAAACAACTGTTGGTCAGGCTGCGGATACAGATACATTAGTTGCGTCAGCAAATGCTTACATTGCTGCTTTAAATAAAATGATTTTAAAAAGAGAAAAAACTGCTCCTGCAATGGAACAAGAAAAAGAAAAAATGAGAGGTATTTAAATGGGTCTTTTTGATAAAGTTAAAAAAATTTGGAGCCAAGATATGGCTATTGATTTAGGAACTGCTAATACGCTTGTCGTAGTTAAAGGACAAGGTGTTGTTCTTAATGAACCATCAGTTGTAGCTATTGTAGAACAAGGTGGAAAAAAACAAGTGTTGGCAGTAGGTGATGAGGCAAAAACTATGCTTGGAAGAACACCTGGAAATATTGAAGCTATAAGACCTTTAAGAGATGGAGTGATTGCAGATTTTATAGTAACCGAGGAAATGATTAAACATTTCATTAAGAAAGTACATAAAGGAAGATCGTTTGCTAACCCAAGAATATTAATTTGTGTTCCTACTGGCTCAACTCCAGTTGAAAGAAAAGCTATTCAAGACAGTGCTTTAGCTGCTGGCGCAAGAAGAGTTCAATTAATTGAAGAGCCAATTGCAGCAGCAATTGGTGCTAATCTTCCTATATCTGAAGCTACAGGTTCAATGGTAGTTGATATCGGTGGAGGAACCAGCGAAATAGCAGTCATGTCATTAGGTGGTTTAGTTTATTCTAAATCATTGAGAGTTGCAGGTGATGCAATGGATGGGGCGATGGCTAATTATATGAGGAAAGAATATAATTTAATGATTGGAGATAGCACTGCTGAAAAAATCAAAAAAGAAATTGGAACAGCTATACCAAGTAATAATAACACTTATGCTGTTAAAGGAAGAGATCTAAGATCTGGAACACCTAAAGAGGTGAATATTACAGAAGAAGATACAGCTGAAGCTTTGAATGGTATTTTAAGAGAAATGGTGAATGGAATAAAAGACGCTTTAGAGAGCACACCACCAGAATTATCAGCAGACTTGGTTGATATGGGACTAACTTTGACTGGCGGTGGTGCTTTATTAAAAAATATTGATAAACGTTTTTCCAAAGAAACTGGATTGCCAGTGCATATTGCCGATGATCCTTTATCTTGTGTGGCAGTTGGAACCGGAAAAGCTTTAGATCAAGAGCAAACATTCTCGACCATGCTGACTGAATACTAAAAGTAATGGCTTCAAGCAGAGATGATTTTGTAATTGCAATTCGATCTGCTTTTTTAAAAAAGAGCACTCAACAAAAGTTTTCTTTATTAACATTAGTTTTTATTTCAATATTTGTAATAATTTTATCTAACTTGGACTTTAAAGTTATAAGATATTTAAAAATTGGTATTAATGAGATAGTTTACCGATCTTCATTTGTTGTATCGATCCCTGAAAATTTGGTTAAAAATACATTTACTGAAATCATTGATTATTCAACTTTTTTTAGAGATTTTAAAAAAAATAGAGAAGAGCTAACTGACTTAAAATCAAAAAATATTTCTAGTCAAATCACGCAATATGAAAATAAAGAATTAAAAGAATTGATTAATGATTATGTATCTAGTTCAGATAAAGTACTAGCAAAAATTATTGTGGATCATGACAGCCCTTTTTTAAAAAGTATAATAATTAATAAAGGTAGCAAAGATAATATAAAGATTGGAACTAATATCTATGATCAATCTTATTTGGTTGGAAGAGTAATTGAAGTAAATTATAAAACTTCTAGAGTTTTGTTGTTATCTGATTTGAATTCTAATGTCCCAGTCACTATTGCACCACAAAATGTACAAGCAATTATAACAGGAAGTGATGATAATACTGCGCAAATTAAATATATGAAATCTGGAATCACAAGTGAATTGACTGACAAAAGTATTGTTTACACCTCTGGTACTGGTGCAATTTTTAAAAGCGGAATTCCAATTGGTAAAATAAGAATTAATGAGAATGATAAATCAAAAAAATTTAAAGTCGAATTTTACAGTGATTTTTCTCAGTTAAAGTATGTTTTTGCAGAAATAATTACAAAATCGGAACTTGCTAAAGGAAATCAAGAAGAGGAAAATTCAGCTAATAATCAAAAACCAATAGATGCTAAACTGCGGATATTAGAAGACGAATTAGAGATAATCGAGCAAAGTAATTTAAAATTTAAAAATGAAAATGAAGATTTAAAATCTAAAATAAATAATTTGAATAATAAAATTTTAGGCTTTCAAACAGAAATTTCAAAACAGAGAGAAAAAATTAATCAATTTGATATAGACAAAGGAGAATTAGAATTCCTGAGATTAAATTTAGAATACAGTCACAAATGTCGAAAATCTTTTTTTAATGTTAAAGGTTTTTCTGTTGGGACTGAAGATTATAAAAAATGTATTTTAAATAAAGGAAGAATTAATGATTAATTTAAAAACAAAAGGATTTTATTATAAAGTTTATGCATTATTACCAATAATTATTTTATTTATTTCTGTATTAAATGAATTTGATTTAAATTATCTAAATCTAGATTATTTTTCTTTTAATTTTCCATTTATTTTAATTTTTTTCTTTTCTTTGAAAGAATTTAAAAATTTTGATTATCTATTAGTTTTTTTGGCAGGTTTAATTAATGATACGGTTGTTGGTTTACCACTAGGCTTAAGTAGTTTGTCTTATATGCTTATTTGTATTGCAACAGCTTATTTTAGAAATATTACAATTAGACCGAATCCAATAAAAGATTGGTTTTACTTTTTATTTATTCTTAGTTTAATTAATTCATTAAATTACTCTATCTTAACACTATTCTTTTCTTATAATTTGGTCTTAATGAATTATCTTGTAAATACATTTTTTACATTTTCTTTTTATATAGTTTTTGTTTCATTATTTAAATTTTATCTAAAAGGCATAAATGATTAACTCTTCAAGTGACAATGTAAAAAAATTAAATTCTATCAACAGGAGAATGTTTATAACAGGATCCCTGAAATTTCTTATAATGATTGGCATCGTGACTAGATTGTTTTCTTTACAAATAAGAGAAAACAAAAAATATCTTACCCTTTCCGATAAAAATAGAATTAGAGAGTGGAAACTAGCACCTGTGAGAGGAGAATTTCATGATTATTTTGGAAATGTAGTAGCAGGTAATTTTGAGTCCTATCAACTCCACATTATTCCAGAACAAGTTGAAGATTTTAGATATGTTATTTATCGGGTAAAAGATTTACTAGAATTATCAGATAAACAATTCAAAAAAATTTTAAAAAAAAAGAATGAAATTAAACCGTGGGAAACTTTAATTGTATCGGATAATTTAAGCTGGAAAAAATTTTCAAAAATAAATAATCATTTATATGATTTAAATGGAGTAAAACCTGTTATATCTATTTCAAGAAACTATCCTTACAAGGAAAATTTTACTCATTTAATTGGATACGTTAGCCAAGCAAATCAAAATGATATTGATACAACAGAAGTAATTAAAAAGAATTTTGTTCCAGGTCTTAAAGTTGGAAAAGTTGGTTTAGAAAAATCATTTGAGAATGAATTAATTGGTAGTAATGACATCGAAAGGTATGAAGTCAATGCTTATGGAAGAAGAATTAGTCAATTAGAGTTCCAAAAAGGAGAAAAGGGAAAAACTTTAAGACTAACAATTGATACAGAAGTTCAAAAATTAACCAATGAACTTTTAAAAGACAAAGCTGGATCAATTTGTGTTATGGATATTTATACTGGTGAAATTATAGCAATGCATTCCTCTCCTTCATTTGATCCAAATTTGTTTGTATTTGGAATTAGTAAAGATGAATGGCAATTAATTCGTAATGATCCAATGAAACCTTTGGTTAATAAAACATTACAGGGAAATTATTCTCCAGGTTCAACCATCAAACCTTTAGTAGCTTTATCAGCTTTAGAAAATGGAATTATTAATACAAATTTTACCGTCAAATGCACAGGTAAGACAGAAATGTATGGTCAAACATATCATTGTTGGAAAAAAAAGGGACATGGTTTTGTTAGTCTTAGAAATGCTATGAAACAATCTTGCGATACTTATTTTTATGAAATCGCTCGTAGACTTGGAGTTGATAGGTTGAGCGAAACAGCAAAAAGATTTGGCCTAGGAGAAAAAGTTTTTGGAGATTTGTTTAGTATCGAGAAAAAAGGTTTAGTTCCAAATACTCAATGGAAAAAAAATGCACTCGGTCAAGGGTGGCTGCTAGGAGAAACAATTATTACTGGAATCGGTCAAGGCTATATTCAAACAACACCAATACAGCTATGTTTGATGACTGCTCAGATTGGTAATGGAGGTTATAAAATATATCCACAAATAGTTGTTAATGAGAAAAATTTAGTACCACCTGCTGATAAATTTACTCCATTATTTGAAAATTCAAAAAATATTAGGATCATTCAGGATGCAATGTTTGGTTCTACAAATGAAGTTATGGGAACATCTTATCGTTCTAGAATTGATAACCCTAAATATCAATTTGCTGGTAAAACTGGAACATCGCAAGTTAAAAAAATTACTGAACAAGAAAGAGAACTTGATCTTAAAACTTTTGAAATACCATATGAACAAAGAGATCATGCTCTTTATGTAGCTTATGGTCCCTATAAAAATCCAAAATATGCTTTGAGTATAATTGTTGAGCATGGGGGAAATGGAAGTACTACTGCAGCACCTATGGCTAAAAAATTATTTAAACTTATTATTGACAGAGATAAATTAAGAAAATCAATTAATGACAAAAAATATTTAGAGATTTAGATGTATCAATACAAAAGATTTTCAAACGATAATTTTGGTTTTATTCAAAAATTTAGAAATTTTGACTACATTTTATTAATTTGTATCTTACTATTAGGGTTAATAAGTCTTGCTACAATGTATTCAACAGATGGTGGTAAGATTTTATTTCACACAAAGAGTCACTTTACTAAACTAGTTGTATTTACGATTATGATGTTAATAATTTCTTTTATAAATATTAAGTATTGGTTTTCAATTGGTTATATTGGTTACTTAGTTGTTGTTGGACTTTTAGTTTGGACCTATCTATTTGGCATAACTTCATCAGGTTCACAAAGATGGATTAATTTATATTTTATTAATTTGCAACCATCAGAACTGATGAAAATTTTCATTATTTTATGTCTTGCAAAATATTTTCATAGAATGAAGTTAGAAAATGTTAATTCAATCTACACTATTTTAACTTCATTAATTATAATTTTATTACCTATGGGACTTGTAATTGTACAACCTGATTTAGGAACTTCTTTATTAATTGCTATTAGTGGTATAGCAGTTTTGTGGTTTGCCGGAATTAATTATAAATATTTTATTTATACTATGCTTGGTTTTTTGATTTCATTACCTTTTATCATTGCATTTTTAAAACCATATCAAAAATTAAGAGTTTTAACTTTTTTAAATCCAGACAAAGATCCATTAGGGGCAGGTTATCAAATTATACAATCTAAAATAGCAGTTGGTTCTGGCGGAATTTTTGGAAAAGGTTTTTTGAAAGGCACACAAAGTTATTTAGAGTTCTTACCAGAAAAACATACTGATTTTATTTTCACACTATTTTCAGAAGAATTTGGATTTGTAGGTTCCGCTTTTCTCTTAATAATATATGCCATAATTATTTATAGAATTGTTGCAATTGGTGCCAGCTCTAGAAGTTATTTTGCAAAGATTTTTTGTTATAGTTTTGGCGCAGCAATATTCGTTTTTATTACAATTAATATGAGTATGGTTTTAGGGTTGCTACCCATAGTAGGCTCTCCATTACCAATAATGTCTTACGGAGGTTCCTCAATGCTAGCTACTATGATTGGTCTAGGAATAGTAATGAGTGCAAAAGTTCATAATCAACAATTAATTGCTTAAGTATAATTTGTCGCTTAAGTTATTTTAGATTTTAATTATATAAAGTTTTATGTCTGAATCTTTAAAAATTGGCATTGTTGGAGCTGGTATTCAAGGAATATCAAACGCATTATTTCTTCAAAAAAAGGGTTTTAACGTAACAATTTTTGATAGAGATGATCCTGGTAGTCCAGCTGCTTCTTATGGCAACGCAGGTCATTTTTCTCCATATGCCTCTTTATCATTGAATAGAACCGATGTACTTGCTGATGTTCCTGCAATGTTGTTAAGTTCAACTGGACCTTTGGCATTAAAATGGAACTATGTACCCAAAATGATTCCTTGGTTCATAAAATTTATTTTAAACACTTCAAAAAATAAAATGATGCATACTGCAAAAAATATGCATCAAATTTTAGATTTAGCATTGCCTGCTTATGATGAACTATTTGACGAAATTGAATTAGATGGGTTAGTTGAAAATAAAGGAATTTTATATATTTGGAATGATAAAGATTTAAAGAGTAGAGATTTAGAAATTAAAGTAAGAGATGAGCTTGGTGTTAAACAACAATTAGTTTCCAAAGATGAAATTCATGATTTAGAGCCAAACATCAAACCATTCTATCATGGAGGTGTTTATTACCCATATGCGAGACATGCTAGAAATCCTAGAAAAATTTTATTAAAGTTTTTTGAGTTATTTTTAAAAAAAGGTGGAAAGTTTCAAAAGAAGAATATTAATGATATTCAATTTATTAATGAGAAGCCTATCTTTGTATCTGACAGTGATAAGTACGCTTTTGACAGAATAGTAATCGCTTGTGGAGCCTTTTCAAAAAGACTAACAGATAACTTAGGTGAAAAAATACCACTTGATACTGAAAGAGGTTATCACGTTCATTTTAAAAATTGTGATCATCTTTTAAGTAGACCAGTAATTTTTTCTAACAGAGGTTTTGGTATTACTCCAATGGAACAAGGTTTAAGAGTAGTAGGTACAGTTGAATTTGGTGGTTTAGAAAATCCTTTGTCAAAATCTAGAATAAAAAATTTAATAGCTAATGCAAAATATATGCTGGGAGATCTTCCAGAACATGAGGATGAATGGTTAGGTTTTAGACCAACACTTCCAGATTTTCTTCCAGTCATGGGACCATCTAAAAATCATAAAAATGTATTTTATTGCTTCGGTCACCATCATTTGGGATGGACTTTAGGACCAATATCTGGAAAGATCGTTTCCGGAATGATAGCTAAAGAAAATACCAATTTAAATCTAGACCCTTATAGCTCAATAAGATTTAATTAATTCATGCAAAACATCAAAGCATATATAATGCTGGTTTGTGCAACATTATTTTGGTCTGGTAACTTTATAGTTGGAAAATTAGCTTTCTTGGAAAATATTCCTCCATTGTCATTAGTGTTTTATAGATGGTCGCTCGTATGGTTTATATTGCTTCCTTTTACTTTTAAAGAAATATTAAAACATAAAGAAATAATTTTAAATAATTTACCCATATTATTTTTTTTAGGTTTTACAAGTGTTGGTTTGTTTAATTCTTTTACTTATTTATCTTTAATTCATACTCAAGTTATAAATTCAACTCTTTTCAATACAGCAATTCCAGCAGTAATAATTTTATTGTGTTTTTTATTTAAAATTGAAAAAACTAATAAATTTCAAATTTTAGGATTAATTATCTCAGTATTAGGAATTATATCAATTATAACCAAACTTGATATTAAAATTTTTCTTTCATTAAATTTTAATAAAGGTGATATTATAATGATAGGAGGAGTTATTACCTGGGGTATATATTCAACTCTTTTAAAGAAAAAAAAATTCACACTACCACTTCTCACCTTAGTTCATGTTATATGTACTTTTGGATTAATTTGCGTATTTCCCCAGTTCTTTTATGAATTTTCACAAGGACAATTTATAGAATTTAATACTAATTTATTTTATATTCTTATTTTTCTAGCTTTATTTCCTAGTATAGGATCTTATTATTGTTGGGCAGGAGCTGTTTCTATTATTGGAGCTAACAGAGCTGGAATTTTTTTATCTTTAATACCCTTATTTAGTACAATAATGGCAATATCCTTCTATAAAGAACAATTTCAATTTTTTCATTTGATTGGAGCAATTTTAATTATATTAGGTTTATTTTTATCAAATAAAGAAATTAAAAATGCTTAAAGTTGCAATTTTAGATGATTATCAGAACGTTTCTCAGCAATTTGTTGATTTAGAAAAGTTATCTGGAAAATACGAATTTAAAATATTTAGTGAACCATTCATTGATGAAGCTGATACACTTGAACAATTAGCTGACTTTGAAGCTTTACTCATTATGCGTGAAAGAACTCCAATGACGAAGAATATCATAGAAAATTTAACTAAATTAAAATTTATTATAACTAGTGGATTAAGGAATAAATCAATTGATTTAGAAGCTGCGAAAAAAAGAAAAATTATAGTCTGTGGTACAGAAATAAATATTCATCCAACTCCAGAATTAACATGGGCATTGATATTGGGATTAGCGAGAAATTTAAAAGAAGAAATTGATAATATGTATCAAGGATACTGGCAGACAACCGTAGGCGTAGAGCTAAAAGGAAAGATTTTAGGATTGATCGGTCTTGGTCGGGTTGGTTCACAAGTTGCTAAGATAGGAAAAGCATTCGGAATGCAAGTTATGGCTTGGAGTGAAAATTTAGATTTAAATAAATGTAAAGAATTAGATGTTTTACCATGTAGCAAGGATGATTTAATTACAAATTCAGATTTTTTATCTATTCATGTCCAAGGTGGTGACAGATATAAAGACTGCATTACTTTGAAAGAATTAGATAAAATGAAAAAAACTGCATTTTTAATAAATACTTCAAGAGGACCGATCGTTAATGAAGATGATTTAATTATAGCTTTATCTACGAATGAAATAGCTGGAGCAGGTCTTGATGTTTATGAGAAAGAACCTCTTCCAGAAAATAATAAACTAAGATTTTTACCCAATGCTTTACTTACTCCACATATTGGTTATGTCACAGCTGAAAATTATACAACTTTTTACAATCAAATGATTGAGGCCTTAGAAGCTTGTGTAAATGGTAAACCTATCCGTGTAATAGAGTAAAAATGGATTTATCTGTTGTAAATCATAAGGATTACTTTGCTAAAATTGGTGATGATCATAAATTTCCAATTAATAAGTTTAGTGAACTTGCTAATTATTTAATAAAAGAAAAAATTGTAAAAAAATTTCATACACCATATCCTTGTTCTGAAGAAACATTAAAAAAAGCTCATTCTGAAAATTATATAAAAAATGTGAAAAATAAAACTTTAGATGAAAATACTATAAAAAAGATTGGTTTCCCACTAGTTGATAGTGTTGTTCAAAGATCTTTAGTGGCTACAGGAGGAACTGTGCTAGCCTCTAAACTTGCAATTAGAAATGGTGTGGCTTGTAATACAGCAGGGGGAAGTCATCATGCAAATTTTGAGGGCGGTGCTGGTTATTGCGTATTTAATGATGTGGCTGTGGCCGCTCACTATTTATTGGATCGAGGATTAGCTGGTAGAATTTTAATAGTTGATTTAGATGTTCATCAAGGAAATGGAAGTGCTGATATTTTTAGAGACAATAGAAATGTATTTACTTTTAGCATGCACTCAAAATCAAACTATCCAGCTAAAAAATCCTTGAGTGATCTTGATGTAGAACTTGATGACAATTTAGAAGATGCCCAGTATATAAAAATTCTTAAATTTTACTTAAATCAATTAAATGAAGAAAATTTTGATTATGTATTTTATATTGCAGGAGTGGACATACATTTTAATGATCGTTTAGGAAAATTAAAAATTACAGATGATGGAATAAGAAAAAGAGATGAAATAGTAACACAAAATTTTTTCTCAAAAGGAATCCCTCTTTGTGGAGTTTTAGGTGGCGGATATAATAAAGATTTTGATAAACTAGTAGAATTGCACTCTATTTTGCACCAATCATGTGCTAAATTATTATAAATAAATGAGTAAAAAAAATCCAAATCTTACAGCTGAACAAAAACTAGTAATGTTTGAAGATGGCACTGAACCTCCAGGAACTAGTGAATTGAATAATGAAAAAAGAAACGGAAGTTATCATTGTGCAAACTGTGGAATTAAGTTGTTTGAGTCAGAAACTAAATATGAAAGCGGTTCTGGTTGGCCATCTTTTTTTCAATCATTACCAGATGTTTTTGAAACAAAAACAGATCATTTACTAGGTTATGCTCGTACAGAATATCATTGTAAAAGTTGTGATGCTCATCACGGTCATATCTTTGATGATGGTCCCAAACCAACTGGTAAAAGATATTGTAACAATGGTGTCTGTTTAGTTTTTAAACCAAAAAAATAATGATAATTAAGTATATAAGTTTTTTAATTGGAGTTATATGGTCATACTCAATAATAAAAACTCAATCGGTTTTCAGTAAAAAAGCTGGATTAATCTTTAAAATATTTATAACAAAAGTTTCCTGGTTTACTTTAATTGCTGCTTGTTACTTCGGTTATAAAAATTTTTCTGTTAAATCTACTATAATTGGTGTTATTATTGCTATTTTGTTAGTTAATATCGGATTTTATTTATCAAAAAAATTTATTGTCCAAAGGTTTGAGGAAAAACAAATTACAATCTATAAAAGTTTTTTTGAATATACTTTAATTTTTTGGGTTATTTATTACGTTTTATTTTAAAAGATCTTGTAATTTATTTTCTTTTTCTAATGCCCTTACTTCATCATAGCCACCGATATGCTGATCATCAAAAAATATTTGTGGTATTGTTCTTTTCCCATTTGCTTTTTTAATCATTTCATTCATTGCACCATCAACAGTTGCAATATTAATTTCATTATAAGGGGCGTTGTTTCTAGTTAATAATCTTTTAGCTGCATCACAATAATTACAAAGTGGACCTGTATAAATTGTAATTTTTTTCATACTTTATAATAAATAATCACTTTTTTTAATTTTACTAGATATAACTTTTCGAGAGTATTCAAACTTTTTTCTATGTTTGATGCTTTTTTCATGAACTCTTTTTCTCCATAATCTAAATGATGATGGTTTAAGACTTCTTCTCATAATTTTGATTACATCAGATTCTCGATAACCGGTTTTTTTTTCAATTTCTTCAAAAGTGACCCTGTCAGCCCAAGCAGCCCATATGACCCAATCTGGATCCTCAAGATTTGGCTCTGGATTTTTGACTTTGGTAACTGGCCTGTGACCTTTTTTTTTCATAAATCCTTTATAATTGAAAAAAATCGATAATGCATTTTTTTTGGGATGTGTTATATTTGTCTAGATAGTCCTTCTTAGCCATCTTTAGCTCCCGGTTTTTAAGGACTATCTTTTTTTTTATATGCTCCCTTTAGATTTTATCCTTTTTTTACAGATTATAATTTTTCTTTTTATAACACCTGGCACACCAAGAGTGGTAATTGTTTCTTATTCCATGAATTATGGAGTTCAAAATTGCGTTTGGACTGCTTTAGGAGATATTACTGCTAATTTTATTCAAGCAACTTTAGTAATATTTGTTTTAGGAAGTTTTTTTTCTGACAACTCAACTTTTTTAAATTTTTTTAAGTGGATTGGTGTAATTTATTTACTTTATCTAGCTTATGATGTTTATAAGTCTTCACCGAAAGATATAAATTCAAAAATAATTACATCAAAAAGTTTTTTTTCTTTTTTTAAAGATGGTTTTTTAGTTGCAGGCACGAGTCCTAAGGCTTGGTTGTTTTTTCCTTTAATATTTCCACAGTTTATTGACTTTAATTCAAATTATATTGTTCAATTTTTTATTTTAATAACAACTTATATAGTTTTAGATTTTTTATCTTTGATTGGTTATGCATTGCTTGCACAAAAATTAATTCTATGGATAAAAGCAAATCCAAAAACAATTAATACAATCTCAGCGAGTGTTTTAGTTATTATTGCTGTTATAATTATTGTTACACAACAATATTAGAATAACTCTGACGATGTTTTGCCACTTGAAAAGTATTTAATTTCTTTATTAAATCAGCCTTTAATTAATTAATTAACCAAAGGAATAAAATGAAACTAAGTAAATTATTTTTGAGTTTTATTTCTGCGATAGCAATTTTATTTTCAACTTCTGTTGTATCTTTTGCAAAAGTGGTGGGTGATAAAATTGTTTTAGGTGCTGCAATTTCATTAACTGGAAAATATTCATCTAATGGTGTTCACACTCAAAACGGATATAATTTAGCTGTTGAGAGAATTAACGACATGGGTGGTGTAAAAGTTGGTGGAAAAACTTATAAGTTTGACATTATTTACTATGATGATGAATCAAACCCAAAAAGAGCAGCTCAATTAGCAGAAAGATTAATTTCTCAAGATGGTGTTGAGTTTATGCTTGGACCATACAGTTCAGGATTAACAAAAGCGATTGCACCTGTAACTGAAAAATACGGTGTACCAATGGTTGAAGCAAATGGTGCTTCTAGATCTTTGTTTACTAAAGGTTACAAATATCTATTTGCAGTTTTAGCTCCAGCTAATTTATATCTTGATGTAGCCATTGAAACAGCAGTAGAGTTAAATGGTGGAAAAGGTGTAAGAATAGCACAAGCATTTGAACAAGATGCATTTTCACAAGACGTGAGATTAGGTATTTTAGATGCAGCTAAAAGAACTGGATCTGAAATCATAATTGACGATAAGCTTCCAAAAGAGCTTAACGATATGGCAGCTACATTAGTTAAAGTTAAACAAATGAAGCCAGATGTTCTTGTTGTATCAGGTCATACAAAAGGTGCATTAACAGCGATAAGACAAATTGCTGAAATGAAAGTAGACGTACCAATGTTAGCGATGACACATTGTGATGCTGCGAAATTATCAAAACAACATGGTAAAAACTCACAGTATGCGCTTTGTGCTTCACAATGGCATAAATCATTAACTTACAAAGATAAATTCTTTGGAACAGGAATGAAGTATGCAAAAGACTTTGAGAAGAAGTTTAAGTACGATCCGCCTTATCAATCAGCAGAATCATCTGCAGCTTTATTGGTATTTAAAGATGCTTTTGAGAGAGCTAATTCTTTTGACAAAAAGAAAGTAAGAGATGCTCTTGCTGCAACAAACATGCAAACATTCTATGGAAACATTAAATTTGCCCCAGGTGGTCAAAATGTTGATAAGCCTATGGTTCTTTTCCAAGTAATGTGTGATGGCTCAGGAAAATGTGAAAACAAAGTTGTTGCTCCACTTAAGTGGGCTTCGGCAAAGTTAATTCACCCAATTCCTAAGTGGTCTGAAAGATAATAACAAATCTATAAATACCCCCTAAACTCTAGGGGGTATTTTTTTTTAAAAGGTAAATTATGGATTTCATGGTTTTTCAATATCCTATGATTACAATTCAAGCATGCTTGGATGGAATTCTTTTAGGTGTATTGTTTGCATTGATAGCTTATGGAATGGCTTTGCAATGGGGAGTCATGAACATCATTAATATTGCACAAGGTGATTTAGTTATCCTTGGAGGATACATTGCATACTTTATGTATCTCTATGGAATTCATCCCGCATGGGGAGTCATTGTATCACCAATCATAATGTATTTTGTTGGTGTTGGAATTTACAAACTTGTAATAAATAAAGTTGTGGATCGAGATTTATTTATCTCAATTCTTGCAACTTTTGGAATAAGTATTTTATTTATGCAGCTAATGAACTTTGCATTTGGTGCAGATGTTGTTTTAGCGAATTCAGGTTATGGAACAACTTTTTTGTTTGATAGCAATGTTGTCTTACCAAATTCAAAAATATTTTCCGCATTTGTAAGTATTGTATTTGCCATATGTTTAGTAATCTATATGAAGAAATCTAAACTTGGTCGTGCGATTAGAGCTACAGCTCAAAACGCTAGAGCTGCAAAAATTTTAGGTGTAGATACAGAAAAAGTCTATGCTGCAACTTTTGGAATAAACGCTGCTCTATGTGGTGTAGCGGGAGCATTGATATCAATAACATTTACAATTCATCCTTATATGGGATTACCATACACAATAAGATCTTTTATGATTGTGATTGTTGCTGGATTAGGAAATCTTCCTGGTGTTGCATTATCTGGTATGGGTTTAGGAGTTTTTGAAGAATTTGCTGATTATATATTAGGTACAGAATTTAGAATTGGCTCAGTATTTTTATTATTGGTTTTAATTCTTGTTTACAGAAGATTTAAGCTATCAAGAAAAAGAGAGTACTTAAAATAATGAATAAAAATTTAATCTTATATACTGGAATTTTGATTTTCGGATTAGCTGCTCCATTTATTTTTCCTGCATTTAAAGTTCAATTATCTATTCTTTGTGTACTAATTGTTTTAGCTACCACTTGGAATATTCAAGGTGGTGAGATGGGATATAATACATTTGGAAATATTTTATTTTATGGTTTGGGAATGTATTTATGTGCCTCTGTTCAAGTTGGAATGTTTTTTCCTTTAGCAGAATGGACAGAAAGTGGAGGAGAAAAAACTTTTGTACATACGCCTGCTCAATTTTTTCAAGGAATGGCAGCTGGACTAGTCGTTGCTGCAGTAATTCCAACTATTGTTGCTGGGTTAATTGGTTATGCTATTTTAGGATTAAGAGGACATTATTTTGCAATTTGTACTTTAGGCTTGGGTGTTGCAGCAGGAGAAATTTCTGGAGGTATAGAAATTATTGGAGCTGGCCAAGGTTTTACAACTCCACCTTTTCCTAATGTGGGAGGTTTAGAAGCTAGAGGAGAATTCTTTTATTTTTTAAGTTTTGGTGCACTTGTATTAACATTCTTGGCTGTTAGAGCAATCTACTCAACAAGATTTAAACTAATTCTTAATGCGATTAGAGATAATGAAGACAAAGCTGAAGCTATGGGCATTGAAACGATGAAATATAAAATCATTGGTTGGATGGTATCAGCATTTTTCTGTGGTCTTGCCGGAGGTATCATGGGAGGATTAGTTGGGTACATTGATTCAACAGACGTTGCTTTTGATGGAAGAGAGATGGGTGTGTTCATGGTCTTGATGGCAATCTTAGGTGGTAAAGGAACTTTATGGGGTCCTGTAATTGGCGCAACTGTATTTCATGTTTTTAAAGAGGGGTTTTGGACATTCTTTTTGGGATGGCAATACGTTGCTTTAGGAGTTTTGATAGTTGTGATTGTGATTTATTTCCCAGAAGGAATTATGGGATGGTTAAGAGAAAAATATCCAGAGAGATTTGGTGAGGTAGTAGATGAAGCTGATCGTAAAGCACAGGTAGAATTGAAATGAGTATTTTAGAAGTCAACAATGTAAGTAAATCTTTTGGTGGCGTAAAAGCTAACGTAGATATTTCTATGTCAGTAGAGAAAGGAAAAATATTTGGTTTAATTGGCCCTAATGGCTCAGGAAAAACAACCTTATTTAATTCAATTGTGGGAACCTATCCTATAGATGATGGTTCTATTAAATTTAATGGTAAAGAAGTATCTGAATTACCTGTTCCAGTAATTGCTAAACTCGGATTATTAAGAACTTTTCAACAAACTAGAATTTATGGAAAACTAAACTGTGTAGACAATATGCTTATCAGTCACAAAGGAAGTGATGAAAGTATACTAAAGATATTTTCTAAAATACCAAAAGATTTAACAGAAAAAGCAGAAAACCTTTTAAATTTTGTTGGGCTTTATCAAAAAAGAAAATTAAGAGCTGGAGACTTATCATTCGGGCAACAAAAATTATTAGAACTTGCAATGGCTTTAATGAATGAGCCAGAAATGCTTTTGTTAGATGAACCAACAGCAGGTATAAATCCAACTTTAATAAATGGAATTATTGATAGATTAATAAAAGTAAACCAAGATTTTGGAATTACTCTTTTGGTAATTGAACATAATATGAGAGTTATCATGCAATTAGCAGAGAGCATTTATTGTTTAGCTCATGGAAAAATGCTTGCAAACGGAACACCAGATGAAATCAAAAATGATAAACGTGTTATCGATGCTTATTTGGGGGCTCAATAATGGCTAATCAATATGAAGTATTAGGAAAAGCCCCAGGTGCAGAAGATTTAAAAAAACTTTCTCCCAATAATATTCATCTTACAATTAAAAATATGAATGCAGGTTATGGGAAAATGGAAATTTTACATAATTTTGATCTTTTTGTAAGTAAAGCACAATCACTTTGTTTGATTGGTCCAAATGGTGCTGGCAAATCAACAATACTTCATTCTATTTATGGATTTACAAATATATTCTCTGGACAAATAGAAATTGATGGAAAAGAGATTACAAATCTTACACCTGCTGAAAAATTAAGATCTGTTGGTATAGCTTACATACTTCAAGATAACTCAGTTTTTCCAGACATGACTGTAGAAGAAAATTTACTAATGGGTGGATTTATTAAGGCAAAATCAGAGGAATCATATCAAGAAGCAGAGAGAATTTTTGAAAAGTATGAAAGGTTAAGAAATAGAAGGAACCAGCCAGCAAAAGTATTGTCAGGTGGTGAAAGAAGATTGTTAGAAATTTCTAGAGCATTAGTAATGAAACCTTCAGTATTATTAGTAGATGAGCCGTCAATTGGGTTAGAGCCAAGATATATAGATATGGTTTTTGAGATTTTAAGAGATCTTCAACAAAATGAAAAAAAAACAATCATCTTAGTTGAACAAAATGCAAAAAAAGGTCTTGAGTTTGCGGATATAGGTTATGTCCTTGTTTCTGGTCAAACAGCGATTGCTGGAAAAGGAGATGATCTATTAAATAATCCAGATGTTGGTCGCCTATTCTTAGGTGGTTAATGATAGACACTAAATATTTTTTTAAAGGTTTTAAATCTATAAAGGGAGTTGGAAGTCCAGCTATTGCCTTAGGTGCAAGTTTTATTGCAATTGGTGCGTTACTTAAAAATTTAGGTTTCTCAATTCAAGAAAGTATTTTCTCAACTTTTTTAACTTATGCATTACCTGGATCATTAGTGATGGCAGAGTCGATGTTAATTGGAGCTTCTTTAATTAATATTTTTATCGCTGTATGGCTAGTTAATGCAAGATTGTATCCAATGACTGTAGCATTGATGCCATTATTGATGCATAAAAATCAACCAAGATGGAAATATTATTTGTCATGTCATTTTATTGCAGTTTCATCTTGGTTAATTATGAAAGATAATTATGAGAATATTGAAAAAGAAAATAGAATAGATTTTTGGATAGGAATAGGCACAGCTACTTGGTCTGTTGCAATTTTTGCTACGGTCATAGGTTTCATAGCCTCCGATTTTTTAAACAAAGATATGCTTATTGGACTAGCGATAGTTAATCCAATTTATTTTATATGTATGATGATAGGCGCAATGAAAACAATACAGATAAGTGCATCAGTTATATTGGGAGCAATTCTTGGACCCGCTTTTTATTTTATTTCTCCTGAATGGTGTATTTTATTTGGTGGCTTCATTGCAGGCACAATTGCTTATTTGCTAGGAGAAAAAAATGGCAACTAATATAATTATCGTAATTTTTGTAACTTCTTTTGCAACATATTTATCTAGATTTTTAGGAGTTGTAAGCTCAGAGAAGATTAAAGAAACCTCAAAGATGTTTAGATGGTTCAATTGTCTTGCTTATTCTACTCTTGCAGCATTAATCGCAAGAATAATAATTTTTCCCTCAGGATCTTTATCTGAAGTTGATTATTCAATAAGATTTATTATAGTTTTTTTATCTATAATGGTTTTTTATCTTACTAAAAAAAATTTAGTTTACCCAACAATTTTCTCTGCTATCATACTATCAATTTTTAGTAGTTATTTATGATTGAAAAAATTCATGGACTTGAAATTTATTTTAATGAAAAATCTAAAAGGATAATTAATATTGATATAAATGATGAAATATTAAATAAATTGATTTTTCCCTTTAATAAATTCGATATTACAGCTCTTGAATATAAACCATTTACTAGATTTACTATTGCCAAAAGTTTAGATGATTTAACTAATAATGAATTATCAAAATTTATAAACAATGTTATAAGAGATAGAGAAACTGGCTGTTTTATCATTAAGCCTAAAAATTTGATTTCCAAAATTGATGATAATTTTTTAATAAAACTTTCAACAGCAGTAGCACATTTGATTGGTATACCTAATCACGATGCAATGGCAGGAAAATATTATGCGAGATTTCATGTGAAGCACGAAGATAAAAGCGACTCCTACTTAAGAAAAGCCTATATTAATATGGATCTACATACTGATGGGACGTATGTAAAAGAAAAAACTGATTGGTTGTTAATGTCAAAATTAGAGGAAAAAAATGTAGTAGGTGGCGAAACAGCAATGTTGCATCTTGATGACTGGGAACATTGTGATGAATTATTTAATGACCCTGTAGCTAATGAGGACTTTATTTGGGGATCACCAAAAAGTAAAAATATTGATTATAAAGTTGAACATTCTGTGTTCTCAACTGATAAAGATGGAAGACCCCAAATTTCGTATATAGATCAGTTTCCTGAACCCAAAAATATGAGTCAGGGAGTTTTTTTACAAAAATTATCCGATAGTTTGGAGGAAAGTAAAAATAAAATAATTATAAAACTTTCAATAGGATCCTCAATTATAGCTAATAATTATTTTTGGCTGCATGGAAGAAGAGCATTTAAGGAAAATAAAGAGCTTAGCAGAGAACTATTAAGAATTAGAGGTTCATTTTTCAACACTTAATTGAAAACAGCCAGTATATAGGTATTATTGTTGTATTTTTACAACAGTTTAAGATTATTATTATATAATGCCATTTTAGGTTTATTCTAGCTTTAGTATATTTCAAAATATGTTAAAAAGTGGACTTAAATTATAATTTAACGAGTAAGTAGGGAAAATATGAAAAAAGTATTTATAACAATTGTTGCTTTTTTATTTGTTACTGGAACTGCATTTGCAAACGTAGGTATATCTGTTCAAGGTTTATACTTTGATGCAAGTGGTACAGAGACATTGAAAGAGTCTTCAAATAAAACCAGCAAGGATGAATCTGGTGTTGCACCTATCGTATCATTATTTTTAGAAGGTGAAACAGATGGAGGTCAAACTTTAGGTTTAGAAGTAGTACCTTATGGTGCTAAGCTTGGTGATGGTGGAATGACTAGCGATGATGACGCAGAAACATCAGGAACCAATACAGTTGATGTTAATTTTAAAAATATGATTTCTCTTTACTTAGAAAATCCAGTCGACACAAATCTTGATGGTTCTTTTATTAGAGCTGCAGTTACTCACGTAACTTTAGAAACTGATGAGACAGTAAGCACAGGTTCAGAGTACGGTGATGAAAATTTACAAGGTTTAACACTTGGCTTCGGAGTAAAAAGGGATATGCCAACTGGTGATGGTTTTTATAAAATCATAGGTGAGATATCTCACTTTACTGGCGCAACTTTTAATTCGTCTAATACAGCTAACAGCATTGAGTTAGATGATTTTCAAACAGCTGCAGTAAGAGTATCAGTAGGTTTTTAATATTATCAAAACAAAAATCTTAAAACTCCAACAATTTATAATTGTTGGAGTTTTTTTTTGTTCATTATAAAGTAAAAATCCAATATGAAATTAGGCTTTATAGGAACCGGTAAGATTACCTCTTCAGTTATTACAGGTATTTGTAAATCAAATATTTCATTTGAAAAAATTTTCATATCACAAAGAAATAAAAAAATTTCTAAACAATTAAAAAAGAGATTTAGGAAAATTATTATCGCAAGAAATAATCAACAAATAGTTGATAATTGTAATTGGATTTTTTTAGCAGTTACACCTACAGTTGGTAACAAAATTATTAAAGATTTAAAATTTAAATTAAATCAGACAATAATTAGTTTCATTTCCACCATAACAATTTCAGAATTAAAGAAAATGATAAAAGTTAAAGCAGAAATAGTAAGAGCAATACCGTTACCACCTATATCTCTTAAAAAAGGACCAGTACCAATATGCCCTCCAAATAAAAAAGTAAAAAATTTTTTTGATAAAATTGGTTCAACTGTGGAAATTAAAAACGAAAAATTATCTATTAATTTTTGGGCAACATCCGGAATGATGGCTTCATATTATGAAATATTAAGAATCATGACTGAATGGTTGGTAAAAAAAGGAGTAAAACGACTTGATGCACAAAAATATATAACCACATTATTTTTAGCTTTATCTGAAGATGCTGTTGTTAATTCAAAAAAAGAATTAAAATATTTAGTGAAAGAGTCTCAAACACCAAAAGGCTTAAATGAACAGGGATTGAGTAAAATGATTAAAAAAGGTACTTATAGAAATATAATAAAAACATTAGATGTTATTCATAAAAGATTAAACAAATAATTAATGTCTGAAAATATTTTAGAAATAAATAATTTATCAAAATATTTTGGAGGACTAGCAGCAGTATCAGAATGCTCACTTAAAGTTAAAAAAGGAACCATAACTGGAATTATTGGTCCTAATGGATCTGGGAAGACTACTTTATTTAATTTAATTGCCGGAAATTTAAAGTCTTCTGCAGGCAGTGTTATGTTTAATAATGAGAATATTACTAATATTCCATCCTATGAATTATTTTCAAAAGGATTACTGAGGACTTTTCAAATAGCACATGAGTTCACAAATCTATCTGTTTTAGAAAATTTAATGATGGTTCCAGGAAATCAATCAGGAGAAAAATTAATGAATGCTTTGCTCAAACCTTCATTAGTTGCAAAAGAAGAGAGCCAGATTAAAGAAAAGGCTATGGAGGTTGTAAATTTTCTTAATCTTGGTCATTTAAAAAATGAATTAGCGGGAAATTTATCTGGTGGACAAAAAAAATTATTAGAACTTGGTCGAACAATGATGGTTGATGCAAAATTAGTTTTGTTAGATGAGGTGGGAGCGGGTGTTAATAGAACTTTGCTAAAAGATCTAGGAACAGCCATTCAAAAGCTCAATAAAGAAAAAGGTTACACTTTTTGTATGATTGAACATGATATGGATTTTATAGGAAGATTATGTGATCCAGTAATTGTAATGGCAGAAGGTTCGGTTCTTTTTGAAGGTTCAGTTGAAGATGCAAAAAAAGATGAAAAAGTTATTGAAAGTTATTTAGGTAGAGGTTCGAAATTAAAAGATAATTAAGATGGCATTTTTTGAAGGTAATAACATGACTGGTGGGTATGGTAATGGACCAGATATAATTAATTCTTGTTCTGTAAATGTTGAAAGAGGAGAAATAGTATCGATCCTTGGACCTAATGGAGCTGGAAAATCTACAGCGATGAGAGCGATGTTAGGTTTGTTAAATCTAAAATCTGGGTCAGTAATTATTGATGGCAAAGACATTTCAAAACTTTCTCCACAAGACAGAGTTAAAGAAGGTATTTCATTTGTACCTCAAACAAAAAATGTTTTCGCAGGTATGACAGTGGAAGAAAATTTAGAGATGGGTGCATTCCTAATTAATACTGAATTTAAAGAAACGATTAATGAAATTTTTGATTTGTTTCCTATTTTAAAAGAAAAAAAAGATCAATTAGTTGGTGAGTTATCTGGAGGACAAAGACAACAGGTAGCATTAGGCAGAGCACTCATGATTAAGCCTTCTGTATTAATGTTGGATGAACCAACCGCAGGTGTATCACCCATTGTGATGGATGAATTATTTGATCATATCGTAAAAGTAAAAAGAACTAATGTGGCAATTTTAATGGTCGAGCAAAATGCAAAACAAGCATTAAATATTTCTGATAGAGGATATGTTTTGGTAACTGGTGAGAACCGGCATTCTGGTACTGGGAAAGAATTATTAGAAGATCCAAGAGTAAGAAGCTCTTTCCTAGGTGGTTAATATGGACTTTGTAAACGCAATTATACTTTTATTAAACTACATTTTTGTTCCAGCTTTAGCATATGGATCTCAATTAGCACTTGGCGCAATTTTTGTAACTTTAATCTATGGAATTTTACGATTTGCAAACTTTGCTACAGGAGACATGATGTCTTTTGGAACAATGTTTGTAATTCTATTCACTTGGTATTTTCAGTCTGTTGGAATTAGTCTTGGAGTTTTTCCCACAGCTCTTTTAGCAATTCCTTTTGCAATTATTTTTATGGTTGGTTACATGTTAATAATAGATAAATTTGTCTTTAAATATTACCGAACAAAAAAAAGTCCCCCTGTACAATTAGCAATGGTAAGCATTGGAGTAATGTTTGTTACTCAGGCGGTGGTTCGTATAATAATTGGTCCTTCTGATAGAAGATTTTTTGATGGAGAAAAATTTTTAATTAAAGCAGGTGAATTTAAAGAAATGACAGGATTAAACGAAGGTCTTGCGATAAAATCTACTCAAGTTATTACAATTATTGTTACACTGATTTTAGTTTCAACTCTGTTTTGGTTTTTAAATAAAACTAAGACAGGAAAAAGTATGAGAGCATATTCTGATAATGAAGATTTAGCATTATTATCAGGTATCGATCCAAAAAAAATTGTTATGACAACTTGGGTCATAGCAGGTATCCTTGCTACAATTGGCGGTGCTTTATATGGTTTAGATAAAAGTTTCAAACCATTTACCTATTTCAACAATATGCTTCCAATATTTGCTGCAGCTATAGTTGGTGGCATTGGTAATCCATTTGGAGCCTTTCTAGGGGGTTATGTTATTGCTTTCTCTGAAATATTGTTAACTTACGCTTATAGAAAATTTTTCATGTATGTTTTACCTGAAAGTATGGAGCCAGATGGTCTAGTACAACTGCTCTCTACAGATTACAAATTTGCAGTATCTTTTTCAATATTGGTTATTGTATTACTTTATCGTCCATCAGGCATATTTAAAGGGAAGGTGTTGTGAGAAAAAATTTAAACGTAATTGCTGCATACAGTATAATGATGGGTTTAATCATCCTTGTAGGTATATTTCAGTCTTGGAACATCGCGCTATCAATATTTAATCTTTGTCTTATTTCAGCAGTGATGACAATGGGTGCTAATATTCAATGGGGTTATGCTGGTCTAATTAACTTTGGGATAATGGGTTTTACTGCTTTAGGTGGTTTAGCAGCAGTTCTAATTTCAGTAAATCCAGTTCAAGAAGCCTGGAGTGCAGGTGGGTCTAATATTTTATTTAGTCTTTTTCTTATAATTACAATGGTATTGGCTGTTAGATATATCTTAAAAAATTATAAAAAATCAAAAAATAGAACTTACATTGTAGCTGGTATTATAATTTTAGGAATTGTCATCATAAGATTTATTTCAGAGCCTGGAATTGAAGCTATTGAGGAAGTAGATCCAGCAAAAACGGGTTTTCTTGGAGGATTAGGTCTTCCAATTATTTTTTCTTGGATTGTTGGTGCTTTTTTTGCAGGTGGATTAGCATTCGTTATTGGTAAAGTAGCGTTAGGATTAAGAGCTGATTATTTA
Organism: Pelagibacteraceae bacterium AG-447-E22; assembly: GCA_003212295.1. Taxonomy (GTDB): domain Bacteria; phylum Pseudomonadota; class Alphaproteobacteria; order Pelagibacterales; family Pelagibacteraceae; genus Pelagibacter. The sequence goes on from QCQC01000006.1 coordinate 33,784, forward strand.
GCTATAGCAACCTTATTAATATCAGAAATAGTTATCGCAATTATAAAACATGAGGATTGGTTAACAAGAGGTGTAAAAAATGTAATTGGGCTAAAAAGACCTGCGCCTTATGAGGTAAATTTACAACAAACAGATTGGTTTATAAATTTAGTTGAAAAATTTAATTTTGGTAAATTAAATTTAATTTCAGATTTAACTGAAAGACAAGCGTCTTTAAATCAACTTGTAATCGAAGGATCATCAGTTTTTGTTAAACTTTGTTACTCTGGATTATTTTTAGTAGTAGTAATTATTTTATTAATCTTAACTCAAAAAGCTCTTTATTCTCCTTGGGGAAGAATGATGAGAGCGATTAGAGATAATGAGGAAGCTGCTAATGCTATGGGTAAAAATGTAGTCAAACAACATCTTTTAATATTTGTTTTAGGTTCAGCAATAGTTGGTATTGCAGGCGCAATGTTAGTAACTCAAGATGGATTATTTACTCCAGGTAGTTATAGACCCTTGAGATATACTTTTTTGATTTGGGTAATGGTTATTGTTGGGGGAAGTGGAAATAATTTCGGCGCAATACTAGGGGGTTTTGTAGTTTGGTTTTTATGGATTGAGGCGGCACCGATTGGTCTTTACTTGGTCAATTTAACTACTGCTGGACTAGATGATACACATTTTTTAAAAGTACACTTAATTGAAAGTGTTCCGTATTTTAGATTTTTAATGATGGGAATAGGTCTTTTGGTAATAATGAGATATAGACCAAAAGGTATACTTCCTGAAAAAATAGAAATAAAATAAGCATATGAAATATATAATTACAGGTGCAGCAATAGCTTGGGCTTTGTATATGGCAGACAAATATTTATTTTTTTAAAAAAAACCCCCAACATTATTAAAATGTCAGGGGTTTAATTTTTTAAAGATTAAATTATCTCTGTTTTTTAGTTTTAAATTTTCCGCCTTTTATTTCTTGTTCTAGGAAAGAACCTTCAGCTTCACCGACGCTAGTAAAAGTAACTCCAGTTGCACCCTCATAGTCAACTTTCTTACCTTTAGCTAATAAGTCTAGAGCTTTTTTAAGTTCACCAGGGTAGATTTTTGTTCCTGGACCATTTGCAACATCCATTACATTTTTTGCAATTGATGCTCTATCCGCTGAATTACCTGCTTGCATTGCTAAAACAATTAAAGCAGCAGCATCATAAGACTCACCTGTATATGGGCCAGAACTGTCGATACCAGCAGCACTTGCAACTTTTGAAAATACTCCTGCTCCTTTTCCAGTTGAACCTGGCATTGAACCAAAAGATTTTCTTAGATCTTTTCCAAATGCATCAACTAATGATTGTCCGATCATACCATCAGATAAAATAAATTTATCAAATGCACCTGAGTCTAAGGAAGCTTGTATAATTCCTTTACCACCTTGGTCTAGATACCCAATTACTGCAACAGCGTCTCCGCCAGCTGATGCTAATGTAGCAACCTCAGAAGAGTAATCAGCTTTTCCATCTTCATGAGCAGTTACAGTTGTAACTTTAATACCATGAGCTTCTACAGCAGCTTTATAAACATCTGCTAAACCCTTACCATAATCGTTGTTAGTGTAAGTTATAGCAACACTTTTAACTCTTCTGTCTTTTGTAATATCTGCAAGAATTTGACCTCCTCTAGCATCTGAAGGAGCTGTTCTAAAGAAATAACCTTTATCATCCAGTGTAGTTAATCCTGGAGAAGTTGCAGACGGTGAAATCATTACTACACCATTTGGTACAGCAACATTTGATGCAATAGCACCAGTTACACCTGAGCAATCTGCTCCCATAATTGCAGCTACACCTTGTGCAATCACACCTTCAGCTGCTGCTGTTGCAGCTGCAGAGTCAACACATGTTGAATCTGCTCTTACAGGTTCAATTTTTTTTCCACCAAGCAATGAACCAGAGTCTGAAGCTTCCTTAAAAGCAAGTTCTGCAGAGGCAGCCATTGCAGGAGTTAGGGACTCAATAGGACCTGTAAATCCTAAAATAATCCCCATTTTAATCGAGTGTCCATCAGCCATAGCATTTGTTCCAAAGCTAGAAACAAACATAAATATGGCAATAAATATTTTTCTCATCATTTTCCTCTATTTGTTAACAATTTATAAAATTTAATTAAATCCTATTTAACAAAAGTTTCAACATGCAAATTATCTTTTTTTTGTGAATAATATCCAGGTAAAGAAGGTATTAACCCATAGTAAAAGGGTCAGACATTGGTTTGTCAGAGGAATTGTACCAGGTAGTTTTAATTCTAGTGTACTCTTTTATTGACTCTATACCTGCTTCTTTCCCATAACCACTATCTTTAATTCCTCCGAATGGCGCCATAGGAGATATTAATCTATAAGTATTTATAAAAACTATTCCAGCTCTAATAGCTTTTGAAACCCTAAGTCCTCTTGCAAAATTAGAAGTATAAACTCCAGAAGACAAACCATATTTATTATCATTCATTTTTTCAATAACCTCTTCCTCTTTATTAAATTTCATAACAGATAAAATTGGGCCAAATAATTCATTTTCAGCTACTGGCAAGTTATGATTTTCACACTCGATAATCGTTGCGGGAAAATAATAACCTTTGTTTGAAATTGAAGATCTTTTACCTCCACATCTTACCTTTCCACCTTGCTCTATTGTAGCTTTTATATTTTTTTCTATATTTTCTAATTGTTTTAAACTATTGAGAGGTCCCATTTGAGCACCTTCTTCCATTGGACTTCCCAATTTTATTTTTTCAGCTTTATCAATTAATTTTTTTAAAAAATCTTCATAAATTTTTGTATGTAAATAAAGTCTTGATCCAGCTATACAGCTTTGTCCGCTAGCACCAAATATACCTGCAGTAATTCCATTTAAAGCATTTTCTTGATCAGCATCATCAAAAACCACTACTGGACTTTTACCACCAAGTTCTAAACTAACTTGTGATAAATTTTCTGCAGAATTTTTAACAATATGTTTTGCAGTCTCCGGCCCACCAGTGAATGCTATTCTTTCTACAAGATTGTGGGTAGTTAATGCCTTACCACAAGGCTCACCTAAACCAGTAATTATATTTATTACCCCTTTTGGTAATCCTGTTTTATCAACTAATTTTGCAAACTCTAAAAGAGTTACTGGTGCAAGTTCAGAAGCTTTAATCACAACAGTATTTCCCATTGCTAGAGCTGGTGCAAGTTTAACAGCTGTTAATAACATTTGAGAATTCCAAGGGATAATTGCAGCCACAACACCTATAGGAATTCTTGTTGTTGTAACCTGCATATCTGGTTTATCTATGGGAACAACAGTTCCTTCTACTTTGTCAGCTAATCCTGCAAAGTAATCATAATATTCTGCAATATAATTAGCTTGAGTTTTTGTTTCTCTATAAAGTTTACCAGTATCAATGGTTTCTATTTTTCCAAGATGTTCTGCATTAGCTCTTAGTTGATCAGCGATTAATTTTAAATATTTTGCTCTTTCTCTTGGATGAAGTGTAGACCAATTATTTTCAAAAGCTTTTTGAGCTGATTGAACAGCTTTATCAACATCTTTTTCATCAGCCTCAGGAACAGTTGCCCAAATTTCATTATTTTCAGGATTTAATGTTTCAATTTTTTTTCCAGAGGATGAATCTACCCATTCACCATTAATATACATTTTAAAATCTTGAATTTTTGACATTTAATTATTAATAAAATTTTTTATTTTCATATTAACATCATCTGCACATTCTATACTACAAAGATGTTTTCCATTTTTAATTTCAATATAAGTAGAATTAACAAGGTCTTTTACTAATTCTTTAGACATTGCTGGAGTAGAGCCAACATCATCTGAACCAGTCATTACTAAAGTTTTTCTGTCTATCTTTTTAATGGCTTCAAAATCATCATAGTGATTAGCAAATAGCTCATAAGCTTTAAGAAAGTTTTTGTGATCCTTCGGTTCTTTATTTAAGATTTTCATAAACAAATCATAAGTTTTTGGATTATCCTCAAGATATTTGTCACTAAACCATCTTTTTAAAGCTTGTTTAGATATTGGTTTATTTAATTTTGCTTGATTATATCTATCTAATACAAGTGATCTTTCCTCATCAGATCTTTTATATGTAGTGCCAATTAATATAAGTTTTTCCACTTTTTTTTGAAAATGAGATGAAAAATCCAATGCAATCAAAGAACCCAAAGAAAAACCAATAAGATTTATTTTCTCAACTTCCAAATGATCTAAAATTTCTAAAAGTTGATTAGAAAAATCTCTAAGACTAAGTTTGTCCTTATCACAGGGTGTTTTTCCGTGTCCTAATAAATCATAAGTTAAAGTTGAATATTCATTAAAGTAATTTGTTTGGTAATCCCACATTTGATGATCAACACCTACTCCATGGATAAATACAATAGGTATAGAATCTCTTTTATTAAATAAATAATAATTTTGATTTGGATCAAAATTTTGGAACATTAGATTATTTGGGATCTAATCCCATTTCTTTCATATCTTGATATCGATCTCCGGTTCTAGCATGAGCCCTTCCGCTTGATGCACCACCAATTGCAATTACAATTTCATTATCAAAAGGAGCATCATGAATAGTAAATTCATGAGTTAAATAATACGGCCTCAAACCAGAGTCCGTTTTATGCATCATAGGAATAGATATCTTAGATCCTGCTGGCCCTCTTGTATTTGTAAAACTTAAATATGAAGTACCACCAACAGCGTCTCTAAATTTATTCCCAAATCTTAAAGTATGAATAAAGGCAGAGGCATGTTCTATTTCACCATTCAATCCTACGGTGCCAGCTTTTCCATAAGCTAAAATTTTTTCAGGTGATCCAACTTCTTTAATTAATTCTGGTACCAATATATCACCAAGTTTTGGAGCTAAATCTAAAATGATTGGTTTTAAGTCTTCAACAAAACCTTGTCCAGCCCAAGGATTTTTAAAAACAGCTGCTACTGAAACAAGTAAAACTGGTTCCTTAGCTTCTTTTCCACCTTCAATAAAAGTTTTATCTACAAACTTTGTAAACTTCCTTAATTCAAGATTCACTAACTGGCTTTCTCTATATCGTCGTTATCAAAATTAATTTTAGGTATTACTTCATCATTAAACAGCTTTATACTTCTCATGCAAGCTTTATGGTCTATACCCGGAAAGTTTGACCAAACTTGTAAGTTTTGTAAGTTCAATTCTGATTTCAATTCATTAATTTTATTAACTACATATTCAGGAGTACCAAATAATAAATTTCTTTTATGTAAAAAATCATAATTAAGAAGATCTAATTTATGCTTTGTCTCTGGCAATTCTTCACCTGGATCCATATGATTTCCTAATCCCCTCCAATGACAAACCCATCTCATATAATTTATGATGTGTTCCCCAGCTAATTTTTCTGCTTCTTCCATAGTTTCTGCAACAAACATATCTCTTACTAAAGAAATTCCTTCACCTAATGGAACATCTCTATTTTCAGCTTTTGATTTTGCATCTCTGTATATCTCAAATCTTTTCTTCAAAGCTTTAACAGTAGGTATCCACATTATAGTATTAAGACCATTTTGCGCTGCCCATTCTATTGATCTTGCACCATCTACCACCTGCCAAATTGGAGGATGAGGCGTTTGTTTTGGTTTTGGAACAATACTTATTTTTTTTATTTCATTTGTTTTTGTATCTAAAAATTTTTCACTTGGTGGACTCATGTCATGTTGCCAAACAAAGTTTGGTGATGGATAAGTATAAAATTCTCCTTTGTGACTAAAAAATTCCTCAGTCCAAGCTTTTTTCATTATAGTCAATGTTTCATCAAATAATCTAAAGTTTTTAGCCTGATCTTTAAGGTCAGCTTCTTTATTCATATTTATAGCTTCTCTTCCATAGATGCCTCTGCCAATTCCAACTTCGACTCTTCCATTTGATAATTGATCCAATAAAGCTATGTCTTCTGCTAATCTTATTGGGTTATGGAAAGTGATAACATTACAAGCTTGACCTATTCTAATCTGTTTAGTTCTTGCAGCAGCATCAACACCCATCATTAAAGGGTTTGTGCAAGACTCCATTCCTTCATGATTAAAATGATGTTCGGTATACCAAATAGAGTTCCAGTTATTTTCATCACAGTAAGTTGTGATCTCTTTGGTTTCATCTAATAATTGATTATAGGGTTTGTGATCCCAGTTTGTGGTATTGCAAAAATATCCAAATTTCATTCTAACCTCCTTAAATTATTAAATCTAAGACGATTGATCCCACTTTCGTATTTTTGATAAATATCGACGAGTTATGTATCGCTTAATTCAGACTGTAATTTAACTAGACTATTTAATCAATATATATTTAATCAAGCTTTAGATGAAAGTTACTAAATTAGAACCAAAATTTATTAAAAAGTCAAACCCTAGAATAGGTTTAATTACTTTAGCAAGTGATTTTAGAATCGAAAAAGACTTTAATAATATTATTTATGGAATGGAAATAGATTTGTATTCTAATAGAATTAAATCTTACAACCCACTTACCAATGAAACACTAAAAAAAATGGCTGATGATATCACTGATGTAACTAAAGAAATTTTACCAGATCAAAAATTGGATTGTGTTGCTTATGGATGCACTTCAGGAACTATTGCTGCAGGATACAAATCTATCTATGATAAAGTCAACTTAGCTAAACCAAACACTAAAGTTACAACTCCAATAACATCAGCAATTAATGCATTAAATAAATTAAAGATAAAAAAGTTATCAATATTTACTCCCTATACTGATCAAATTAATCAATCAGTTATTGAATATTTCAAAAAAGAAAATATCAAAATATCAGAACTATCTTATTTTGATATAGCATCGGATCTAGATATTGGTAAGGTTGATCCAAACTATTTGTTTGATATTTTAACCCAAAAAGATTTATCCAGTAGTGATGCATTATTTGTTTCATGCACAGCTTTACCAGTTTTATCAATAATTAAAGAGTTAGAAAAAAAATTAGGAAAGATAGTTCTATCAAGTAATCAGACATTAATTTGGGATACTCTTAAACAAATAGATTGTAAAAATAAAATTGAAGACTACGGGGAATTATTTAATAATTAATTATGCTTTTTACTAAAGAAGAATATAAACAGAGACTTGATAAAGTTCAAAAGATGATGCAAGAAAAGGGTATTGAACTTTTAATTTCTCATGACACTAACAATATAAATTATCTAACTGGATATGATGCATGGTCTTTCTATTATGCACAATGTGCTATAGTTCATGTAAATGCAGAGGAACCAATATGCTTTGTAAGAAAACAAGATGCTGGAGGAGCATTCATAAAATCATATGTCAAAAAAGAAAATATAATTGTTTATGATGAACATTATATTCATACTTGGCCAAAACATCCTTATGATTATTTAGTAAAGATAATTAAAGACAAAAAATGGGATAAACTTTCTATTGGTTTAGAAATGGATGCTCATTATTTTACGGCATTTTGTTATGAAAAAATTAAACAAGGTTTACCTAATGCAAAGATAAAAGATTCAGATAGGTTAGTTAATTGGGCAAGGTTAGTAAAATCTGATGCAGAAATAGCCTATATGAAATCTGCCGCAAAAATTTCTGAAATTGGAATGAAAACAGCTTTTGATGTAATCAAACCTGGGGTTAGACAATGTGATGCCGTTGGAGAAATACAAAAAGCTTTATTTTATGGAACTCCAGAATTTGGAGGAGAATATTCAAGTATTGCAACATTGCTGCCAACTGGAAAAGGGACTTCAGCTTCTCACTTAACAGCAACACAAGATGAATTTGTTGAAGGTGAAGCAACTATTGTTGAACTTTCAGGAGTTTATAAAAGATATCATGCTCCGATGGCTCGAACTGTTTTGTTAGGAAAACCAGATCAATTGAAAATCGATACGATGAAAAAAACAATAGATGCCTTACAAGCAGGTATTGATGCAACAAAACCAGGGAATACAGTAGATGATGTGGCACAAGCATTTTGGAAAATATTAGATAAATATGGAATAGAAAAAACATCAAGGACAGGCTATTCAATAGGGATTGGATACCCACCTGATTGGGGTGAACACACATTGAATATTTATAAAGGTGATATGACACTTTTAGAGTCCAATATTTGCTTCCACATGATTGCGGTGATGCAATTTGGAGATTGGGGTGTTGAGGCTTCTGAAGCAGTAAGGGTTACAGACAAAGGAGCAGAATTATTCTGTAATATGTCTAAAGAACTTCACGTTAAAAGCTAATTATTAAAGGTTGAAATTTATTCTTACAAATGTTTTAAAGTTATTTATTTTATGTCAAAACAAAAAGATTTCGTTAAGTTTGAAAATGTAGATAAAAGTTATGACGGTAAAGTTTTAGTCGTCAAAAACCTTCAATTAGATATTGCCGAAGGTGAGTTTATCACAATGTTAGGACCATCTGGTTCAGGAAAAACTACATGCTTAATGATGTTAGCTGGATTTGAAACTCCAACTAATGGAGAAATTTACTTAGGCGGAAGAGCAATTTCAAGTATACCTCCACACAAAAGAGGAATTGGAATGGTATTCCAAAACTATGCTTTATTTCCACACATGACAGTTTATGAAAATTTAGCATTCCCATTAAGAGTTAGAAAAATTCCAAAAGATGAAGCTGACAAAAAGATTGATAAAGCATTGTCTATGGTATCGCTCCAAGGTTTTGCATCAAGAATGCCAGGACAATTATCAGGAGGACAACAGCAAAGGGTAGCAGTTGCAAGATCATTAGTATTTGATCCACAGTTAGTTTTAATGGATGAACCTCTAGGTGCATTAGATAAAAATTTAAGAGAAAGTATGCAATATGAAATTAAACATATTCATGAAAGTATTGGTGTTACTGTAGTGTATGTAACACATGATCAAAGTGAAGCTTTAACGATGTCAAATCGTATAGCAGTATTTAATGACGGAAAGGTTCAACAACTCTCAAGTCCCGATGAACTATATGAAAAACCAGTTAATTCATTTGTTGCTGAATTTATTGGAGAAAATAATACATTTAACGGTGAAGTTTCAGATATATCGGGTGGAAAATGCAAAGTAAAATTATCTAACGCTGAAATAACTGCTAATCCAATTTCTGTTAAGTCCAAAGGTGAGAGGACTAAAGTTTCATTAAGACCTGAAAGAGCTTTAATTAATCCTAAAGATAAAATGGACAACATCCATAATGGTAAAATCGAAGAAGTCATTTACCACGGCGACCACACAAGAGTAAGAATAAATCTTTTAGGAAATCCAGAATTTATTCTTAAAGTCCCTAATAGTTCAGCAAACCTTGACATCAAGCTTGGCAATGAGATCAAGATTGGATGGAATAGTGAGGATGCTAGAGCTCTTGACCCAAAATAAGCATCTTAGAATTATTATAGAATAAGTAAAAAAGGGCTGTTGACTCTGACCCCTGAAGTTGTTTTAATTTGTTTTTACAAACGTTTAAACGGAGGAAAAATGAAAAAACTTAGTAAAATATTACTAGCTATTTCTTTTGTACTTTCACTAACTACTTCAGCATTTGCAACAACAGTAACTGCAGTGTCTTGGGGTGGGGCTTATACTGAGTCTCAAAAGTTAGGTTATGGTGATCCAACTGCTAAAAAACTAGGCATTAACATTGCTTGGGTTGATTATTCAGGTGGTTTATCAGAAATCAAAGCACAAAAAGAAGCTGGTAAGATCACGTGGGATATAATCGACGTGTTCGCGATGGATACTATCACTGGATGTGATGAAGGATTATTTGTTGAATTTGATTTTGACAAAGACTTCCCACCAGCTCCAGATGGAACTCCAGCAAGTAAAGATTTCTTTACTGCAATGCCAAGTAAATGTGCTGTAGGAAATATTTTATATTCTTGGAACTACGCTTATAACACTAACAATGTTAAAGGTACTCCAAAGACTATCAAAGATTTCTTTAACACAAAGAAATTCCCTGGAAAAAGAGCTATCTACAAAAGCGCTTTAACTAATTTAGAGATCGCTTTAGCTGCAGATGGTATTAAGCCAGGAAAAGGCGGAGCAAAAATCTATAAAGCTTTAAACACAGAAAAAGGTGTTGAAAGAGCAATGAACAAGATCAAAGAACTTTGCACAGACCCTAACGGTGGATGTGTATTTTGGTCTGCAGGTGCTCAACCACCAGAACTGTTAGTATCAGGTGAAGTAGTAATGGCTACTGGTTGGAATGGTAGATTCTTCAATGCAGAAATTGGAGAAGGTGCACCAATCAAACAAGTTTGGGACGGCCAAGGTCTTGACTACGAATATTTCGTACAAGTTAAAGGTGGACCAAACGATGCTAATGGTATGGCTAAAAAAGCTTTAGCTATGATGACTAGTTCAGAGATGTTAGCAGGAAGTGCGAAATACATCGCATATGCTCCTTGGAGAAAATCTTCTATAGGAATTATGGAAGCAGGGGAGCCTTGGTATAAAGATGGTAAAACTAATATGGTACCACAAATGCCAACTGCACCAGCTAACACTAAAAACTACTTCTTAGTAGATCCAATTTTCTGGGCTGATAACGGAACAGAGCTTGGTGAAAAATGGGAAGCTATGAAAGCTGGTCTATAATTTAAGTTTTATTAAACTTAATTATATATTATAATTTAAGGGCGGTTATTTATAACCGCCCTTTTTATTTATGAGCTCAGAAACAAAACAAATTTTAACAACAGACGGAATACCTTTAGAGGTAAGTCTTAAAAAAGCAGAGAGAAAGAATAAGATCAAAGCTTTCCTATTAGTCGCTCCTTTATTATTTTTTTTAATCATTACTTATGTATTTCCAATAGGTGATATGTTGTTCAGAAGTGTTGATGATAAAATGGTTACACAAATGCTTCCAAAAACTTTCAAAGCAATGGAAACATGGGATGGAAAAGAATTACCTGATGAAGAAGTTTTTGCTGCTTTTCATGAGGACTTTATAAAACTCGTTGAAGATAAACGAGAAGGTAAATTATCTACTCAATTAAATTACACAAAGAACGGCTTCAAAAGTATTATTAAAAAATTAAGAAGAGCATCTAAAAAATTTGAAGAGGGAAATTATAAAGAACAAATAATGTCAGTGCATAAACGATGGGCTGACGTTGAGTACTGGAGAGCAATTCAAAGAAGAGCTCCTGAATTTACAGGTCAAAAATATCTAAAAGGAATGGATATGTATGTAAATGAGGAGGGAAAGATAGTAAGTGTTGAGGAAGACAGAAGA
>QCQC01000007.1 GCA_003212295.1 Pelagibacteraceae bacterium AG-447-E22
TAACTTATTAAAATCAAAATTTTTAATTGCCCTAGCACAAGAACCTATATTTTCTGATAATTGAGGTTCATGTAAAATAAAGGAAATATTATTTTTACCCATGTTACTTAGTTAAACCATGATTCTTATTATACGATGAAACTTCCGAAAAATTTATTTCTTTTAAAAATCTTTCATCAACCTTCCAAATTGAAACTTTTAAAGGAAAACATTTTGCAGTATCTGAGGAATGTTCAGAACCACAGTCCCCGCCTGGACAAGCGGAAAGTACACCTAATAAATCTGTCTCAGCAAAAAATTCCAGGTAATCACCTGGTCTAACTGGACTTGCTTTCATAAAATATTGTTTAGTACCATTTGTAAAACCAGTAAGCATAAAAACGTTTAAAACATCATGAACAATTTTTTCTGCATCACCTAAATTCATATTTTTTTCTTTTACCAATGCTCTTGTTAAATTTGAGTGACAACAATAATGATAGTCATAACCTGATATTAGTTTGGATGTATAGGGATCACACCTTGTTCCTATTACATCATGAACAGATCCACCGTCTTCATCATAATCATACCAATCTAATGTATCCCAGGTGATAGTTGCTAAAGATCTTAAATATGGAAAGCTACTAAACATTTTATCACCAACTGAAATATGTGTACCGTAAAGAGCCCTTGTTTTTCCTGAATAGAATTTTTCATCAAGGTTATTAGCTTGAAATAAATTTAAATCACCAACTTGTGGACCTTCAATACTTTCTATTCGAAAAAAATTTCCTTTTTTGACATTAAATGTTTTTGCATCTCTAGGAGGAATTATAATTTCATCAATTTTTTCCATATGTTTTCTAGCCTCTTGAAGAATATCCAAATTTTTATTTTCTAAACTATTATTCGGATAACAAACAATAGGTTTGGCACCTACTCTCTCTTTTAAATCTAAAGGTTTTTTTGAAAATTTTTTAATCTTCATTTATTTACTTGCAGGAGCATTATCTTTGAACAGTTTGTAATCTAAACTGTCAATTAATGCTTTAAAAGAGGCTTCAATTATGTTTGTAGATACACCAATGGTAAACCAATTTTTCCCTTTTGAATCTGTGCTCTCTATTGATACTCTAGTTACTGCTTCTGTGCCTGTATTTAAAATTCTTACTTTATAATCAACCAATTTTAAATCTTTTAAATACTTTGAATATTTTGCAAGTCGATCAACATTTTGTCTAATCGCGTTGTCTAAAGCATTTACTGGTCCATTTCCTTCACCCTCACAAATAATTTTTTCTCCATCAACTTCTAATTGAGCTTTTGCAGAAGAAACTATTTCCCCAGATTTATTTTTTTTCACTGAAACATCATATTCATTAATTGATATATATCTTGGTATCTCACCAATAATTCTTCTGGCTAATAATTCAAATGATGCGTCTGCTCCATCATAACTATAACCAATAAATTCTCTATCTTTTACTTCATCTAACAATTTTTTAATTTTAGGATCATTTTCTTTTATATCAATCTTAATACTTTTTAATCTTGAAATTATATTTGATTTACCTGACTGATCGGAAACAACTATATTTCTATTGTTGCCTACATCTTCTGGATTTATGTGCTCATAAGTTTTTGGATTTTTTTGAACAGCAGATACATGTAATCCTCCCTTATGAGAAAACGCAGCAGCTCCTACATAAGGTAAATGTTGATTAGGTTTTCTATTTAAAATTTCATCTAATAATCTTGAACAATCTGTTAAATTTTTAATATTGTCAGATTTTATTCCAATTTCAAATTTAGACGAAAAATCATCTTTTAAAAAAAAAGTTGGTATCAACGACATTAAATTTGCATTACCACATCTTTCACCTAAACCATTAATAGTACCTTGAACTTGACGAACACCAGACAATACTGCCGCTAAAGAATTAGCTACTGCATTACCTGTATCATTATGGGCATGAATACCTAAATTTTTTCCTGGTACTACTTTTGATACTTCGGATACAATTGTGGAAACCTCATGAGGAAGAGTTCCTCCATTAGTATCACATAATACAATCCATCTTGCTCCTTGATCATATGCTGCTTTTACACATGCGAGTGCATATTTTGAGTTAGCTTTATAACCATCAAAAAAATGCTCAGCATCAAACATAAATTCTTTTTTGGCTTTAACGAAATGTTTTGCACTTTCAGCAATATTTTCTAAATTTTCTTCATTACTAATTCCTAGTGCGACATCAACATGAAAATCCCATGACTTTCCAACCAAACAAACTGCTGAAGTATTAGAATTCATTAATGCTGATAAACCGATATCATTTTCTGCACTTCGACCAGATTTTTTCGTCATTCCGAAACAAGTAAGTTTTGAATTTTTAAAATTATATTTTTTTTGAAAAAATTCAGTATCAGTTGGGTTAGCACCAGGCCAACCGCCCTCTATATAATCAACACCTAGGTTGTCTAATGCTAATGCAATCTTTTCCTTATCTTCTATAGAAAAATCTACCCCTTGTGTTTGAGCACCATCTCTAAGTGTCGTATCAAAAATATATAACCGCTCTTTACTCATTTAAATTTCCACAGTGTTTTACCATCTTTATCTTCTATTAAAACACCTTTATCAAAAAGTTCACTTCTTAATCTATCTGCTTCCCTATAGTTTTTTTCTGCTCTAGCTTTATTTCTTAAATCTATTTTCGTATTTATTTCTGCCTCACTTATTGAAGTTTTATTTTTTTTAAAGTTTTCCCACTGTTGTGCGTCTTCACCTAATAAACCTATAAATTTACATGCTGAAATAAATAGTTCTTTATCTTTACCTTTATTAGCGCTTTCATAAAGTTTATGAAGATTAGCAATATATCCAGGGGTATTTAAATCCTCATATAAAGGTTTTAAAACTTCTTCAGAAACTTTAACAGATTTTATATCTGATGAGTAAACACGATACCATTTGTCTAAAGTATTTTGACATTCATTTAATAATTTGTCATTCCAATCTAATGGTTGTTTATAATGTGCACTCATTAGAGCTAACCTCAAAACTTGTCCGCTAACCTTATTTCTAAAATTTTTTATTTTTAAAATATTTCCTTGTGACTTAGCCATTTTTTCGTTGGACATAGTTATAAAAGCATTATGAATCCAATATTTTGCAAAAATTTTTGTATCATTTGCACATCTTGATTGTGCTATCTCATTTTCATGATGTGGAAATATTAAGTCTATTCCACCTCCATGAATATCAAATTCATTTCCTAAAAATTTTTTTGACATCGCTGAGCATTCTAAGTGCCAACCTGGTCTCCCTTTACCCCAAGGAGAATCCCAAGAAGGTTCGTCTTTAACAGATGGTTTCCACAAAACAAAATCTTCTGAATTTTTTTTATTGTCACTTATTTCTACTCTTGATCCAGCAATCAAATCTTCTAATTTCTTATTTGATAATTTTCCATAATCAGGAAACTTTTTAACTTCGAAATAAACATGATTATTATTTTCATAAGCAAAACCTTTTTTTATTAATTGATTTATCATTTCTATCATTAAATCAATATGTTCAGTGGCTTTAGGCTGATGAGTAGGATTTTCACAATTCAAAAACTTACAATCTTCGAAAAAACTTGATGTTATTTTTTCAGTAAGTTCTTTTGCAGATATTTTTTGTTCCTGTGATGATTTAATTATTTTATCATCAATATCCGTAATATTTCTTACATATGTTACTTTTGAATAAGTATTTTTAAGTAATTTAAAAAGAATATCAAAAATAATTAATGGTCGAGCATTTCCAATATGTGGGTCATCATATACAGTAGGTCCACAAACATACATTCCAATATTTTTTTTATCTTTTGGAATAAATTGTTCTTTTTTATTTGTTAAATTATTTGTTAAAAAAATATCCATTTTAATTGATTAAGAAATATACCTTATTTAGTGATTTGTTAATCTAATTGATTAACTAGGAATCTTACATACTGGAATAGGCTCCATTTTATGCAAGTTTTGTTTTCTAATTTTTTCGTATGCAGTTTTGTGAGGTGAGTCGGGATTTTTCATAGCATCTTCTAAATCCTTATAACTAAAACCTAATTGACCTTCATCAGTTCTACCATCGTCCCAAAGTCCATCGGTTGGAGGTGCGTCTATGATTTCTTTTAATATCCCTAGTTCTTTTCCAAGTTCCCAAACTTCAGTTTTATTACAATCTGCTATTGGCGAAATATCAACTCCACCATCACCATATTTTGTATAAAAACCTACTCCAAAATCTTCTACCTTGTTTCCTGTGCCGACAACTATTCCTTTATTTGCAGCAGCCACCTGGTACAAAGTAGCCATTCTTAATCTAGCTCTAGAATTTGCAAATCCATGTTCATTATCAAATTTATTTAACGTTGAAGAAAAAGAATTAAACAACTGATCCAAATTTAAGGTATGTGCTTCTACATTCTTGAATTTTTCAACTAACCAGTTTTGATGTTTTAAACTTAAATCGTGTTGATTTTCTTTTTGTTTTATTGGCATAGACAAAACAATAGTTTTTAAACCCGTCATTGCACTTAAAGTACTTGATACAGATGAGTCAATCCCTCCAGATATTCCTATTACTAATGCTTCTGCTTTAGATGGCATATTATCAACATAGGATTTAATCCAATTAGATATATATTTTACTTTTTCTGAAGGATTCATAATTTATATTTAACAACCTTATGCTTTAAAGCAATGGCCTAAGATGCCACTTGAATAGCATTTTTTGAATAGCTGCTATTCTTTTTTATCTCATCTGAAATCAAAAAGGCTAATTCTAAAGCTTGATTGGCATTCAATCTTGGGTCACAATGAGTATGGTATCTTGATGATAAGTCTTTTTCGGAAATTTTTTGTGCTCCACCAGTACATTCTGTCACATTTTGCCCAGTTAATTCAATGTGCAATCCACCTGCGTAACTTCCTTCGCTTTGATGACAAGCAAATACATTTTTAACTTCTTTTAAAACACTATTGAAAGGTCTTGTTTTAAATCCTGTTGAAGCTTGCATCGTATTTCCGTGGCATGGATCACAAGACCAAATCACATTTAGTCCCTCTTTTTTGATAGCTCTTATCAATTTAGGTAAATGTTTAGAAACATTATCACAGCCAAATCTTGATATTAATGTAATTTTACCTTTTTCATTTTCAGGATTTATTCTGTTACATAAATTAATTAAATCATCTGCCTTCAATGTTGGTCCACATTTTATCCCAATAGGATTTTCTATACCCCTGCAAAATTCAACATGTCCTCCATCTAACTGTCTCGTTCTATCCCCAATCCATACAAAGTGTGCAGATGTATCATGATTTTCACCTGTCGTAGAATCTGTTCTTGTCATCGACTCTTCGAAAGGTAGTAATAAAGCTTCATGAGAAGTCCAAAAATTAACAGTTTTTAATCTTCTATTAAAATCTGAATTAATTCCACATGCATCCATAAATGCTAGAGCATTTGCAATCTGATCTTCTAATTCTTTAAATCTTTTTGCTTCAGGACTTTTTTTTATAAAACCTAAATTCCAAGTATGAACTTTTTTAAGGTCTGCAAAACCACCATGTGAAAATGCTCTTATCAAATTTAGTGTAGCTGCAGATTGAGAATATGCTTTAAATAATCTTTTTGGATCAGGAACTCTTGCTTTCTCACTGAACTCTATTCCGTTAATATTGTCACCTAAGTAGCTTGGCAATTCAACACCATTTTTTACCTCAACTGGTGAACTTCTTGGTTTTGAAAATTGTCCAGCAATTCTACCTAACTTAACAACTGGTAATGAAGCAGAATAAGTTAAGACTAGTGACATTTGAAGCATTAGCTTGAAAGTGTCTCTTATATTATCTGGATGAAATTCAGCAAAACTTTCAGCACAATCACCACCTTGTAATAAAAAAGCTTTTCCATCAACAACTTCAGAAAGTTGTTGTTTTAAATGTCTAGTTTCACCTGCAAATACAAGTGGTGGAAAAGTTTTAATTTTATTCAAAACTTGATCCAATTCTTTTTTATCCGGATATTCCGGAATATGTTTTACTGGATATTTTCTCCAACTATTTATTTTCCAATTTTTCATGTTCAACCTAAGATTGTTGTATCAGAGTTTTTTTATTATTCAACGGTTACTGATTTAGCCAAATTTCTAGGCTTATCTATGTCAAAACCTTTTTTTAAAGCTGAATAATAAGCTAATTTTTGCAGGGGTATGGTCAAAAGAAAGGGTAAAAGATCTTCATTGGTGCTTTCTACTTCTATTGTTTCCCAAATATTCTCTGAAAAAATCTCATCTTTACTTTTATTTGTAATGAGTAAAACTTTAGCTCCACGAGCGATTACCTCCTGCATATTTGAAATAGTTTTTTTATAGTAATTATCTCTAGGTGCCAAAACTACCACTGGCATACCCTCTTCTATCAAAGCTAATGGTCCATGCTTCATTTCTCCAGCAGGATACCCTTCGGCATGAACGTAAGATAATTCTTTTAATTTTAAAGCTCCCTCTAAAGCAATTGGATAAGAAAAACCTCTCCCTAAAAACATCGAACCTTTTGCCTCATTAAAAGTTTTAGTTATTGTTTGAATCTTATTGTCAGTTAATAATGTTTGTTTTACTAACTTAGGAAGTTCCTTTAAATCCTTTATCTTTTGAATAAATACGTCTTTTTTTAAGTCACTTCTTAATAAACCTAGTTTCAAAGAGAGTATATAAAGTATTAATATTTGACCTAAAAAAGCTTTAGTGGACGCTACACCAATCTCTGTTCCACAATGAATTGGTAAAACAAATTCGGAATCTCTAGCAATAGAACTCTCAACGACATTAACTACTGCACAAGTTTTCATTCCATTCTTTTTACATAAATCTAAAGCTGCGTAGGTATCTGCTGTTTCACCAGATTGAGAAACAAAAATATATAAATTTTCTTTTTTAAATCTATTTTTTCTGTATCTAAATTCAGAAGCAATATCTACATTTACATCCATTGTAGTTAACTCCTCAAACCAATACTTTGCCATTAAACAACTATGATAAGCTGTACCACAGCCAATTAAAGTTATTGATGAAATGTCTTTGGTTTTCCAAGGAAAGTTATAAATATTAATGTCATTATTAGAATTATCCAAATACTCATTAATCCCATTCTTTAATGTGGTTGGTTGCTCTTCAATTTCTTTTGCCATGAAATGTTTATAATCACCCTTTTCATACTTTTGATCCTCAGAGGATACTTCTAAAACTTTTTTATTTATTTTTATTCCTTCCTCATTAAAAAATTCTACTTGATCTTTTTTAATTACACAAAATTCGCCATCGTTTAAATACGTAATTTTATTTGTCATTGATTTCAAAGCATATGAATCTGAGCCTAGATAATTCTCATTTGGACCATAACCTACAGCTAATGGTGATCCCCTCCTGGCACCAACAATTAAATCAGGTTGATCTTTAAATATTATACCAAGAGCAAAACTACCGTGAAGAGATTTAAGAGTTTTTTTTATTGAATTAACAATATTTTCAGTTTTTAAATTTTCAGTTATTAAATGAACAATTACCTCGGTATCGGTTTGTGATTTAAATTTATGTCCTTTACTAACTAGAAATTTTTTTAATAAAGTAGAATTTTCAATGATCCCATTATGAACTACTGATACGTTTTGTGATGAGTGAGGATGAGCATTAATACTATTTGGTGAACCATGAGTTGCCCATCTAACATGACCAATGCCAATAGTTCCTTCCATATTTTGGACAAGAGAATTTTTTTCTAAATTATCTACTCTTCCCTCAGATTTTATCTCATTAATTAATCCACTTGAAAGCGTTGCAATTCCTGCAGAGTCATAACCTCGGTATTCTAATTTTTTTAAAGAATTAATAATTGTTGCTGATACAGGTTTGTTGCTATTAATCCCAATAATTCCACACATAATTTATTTATTTTTCTTTTTATAATTTTTAATTTCTATTTGTGAACTTCTAGTTAAAGCTAAAGAGTTTTTATTTACATTCTTTGTAATTACTGACCCTGCTCCAATTATACTGTCTTTGTCAATTTTTACTGGAGCTATTAAAGATGTATTAGAGCCAATAAATACATTATCTTTAATTTTAGTTTTATTTTTTTTAACTCCATCATAGTTACAAGTGATTGTACCTGCACCTACATTTACTGAATTTCCAATTTCGCTATCACCAATGTATGTTAAATGACTAATTTTAGATCTTTTACCAATCGTACTTTTTTTTATTTCAACAAAATTTCCAACTTTAGAACCTTCTTTTAAGATTGTGCCAGGTCTTATTCTTGCATATGGACCTACTTCTGATTTATTTTCTATTTTGCAATTTTCTAAATGAGAGAAAGATTTTATCGTTACATTGTTGCCAACCTTCACCTTTGGACCAAAAACCACATAAGGTTCAACAGTAACATTTTTTCCTATTATGGTATCTTTTGAAAAAAAAATTGTTTCAGGACCAATCATTTTTACACTTTGTTTAGAAAATTTATTTCTAAGTTTATTTTGAAGAGTTTTTATATTTATTTGTTTCATCTTTTAAATTCTTTATATTAAGTATATATATTTCTTAATTCACAAAATATTTCTTAAAAATACTTTTGATTATGACGCAACAATACACAATTCTTTTTGATTTAGATGGCACATTGGTTGATACAGCGCCAGATTTGATGCATGCCCATAACCATGTAATGAAAAAATTTGGCTATCCAACAAAATCAACTAAAGAAATTAGAAACTTAGTGGGTCAAGGAGCCGGAGCTATGCTTGGTAGATCAATTTGGGGTCAAGCAAAAAAAGAATTTAGTAAAGTGCAAGATGAAAAAATAAAAAAACAAATGGTCAATGATTTTGTAGATTTTTATGGAAAAAACATTGTTAATGAAAGTACCCTCATAAATGGTGTAAAAGAATTTTTAATTTGGTGTAAAGAGAAAAAAATTTCAATGGGTGTTTGCACTAACAAACAAGAACATTTAGCAATTGATCTATTAAAAAAAATTGGTATTTATGATTTTTTTGAATACGTTGCAGGTCACAATACTTTTGAATATTGTAAACCAGACCCAAGACATTTAACCTCTGTTGTTGAAATACTAGGTGGCAATATCAAAAAATCTTTAATGATCGGTGACAGTGAAACAGATGCTAATGCAGCAAAAAATGCTGGTATGCCTGTTATATTGTTAGAAGATGGTTATACAGAAAAAAATATAACTGAAATATATCATAATCATCTAGTAAAAGACTTTGTTGGTATTGAAAAAATTGTATTAAAATATCTTTAATATTGATTATTTTATTTTAACTATTAAAAACAATTTCGAGAATTAGGAGTTATTTTGATTATTCATAAAGTAAAAGTTTATCCGTCTAAAATTCATTTACCTAAAAAAAAACAACTTGCATGGAAAATTGCAGAGATTGCGAGCGACAATGCAAAACTTGATAAAGATGCTACGGAAATGGTAATTAATAGAATTATCGACAATGCCTCTGTTGCAATTGCATCCTTAAATAGAAAGTCAGTAATTTCATCAAGAGAAATGGCTTTGAAACATTCTAGAATTAATGGTGCAACATTATTTGGGGTTAATAGTAAATTAAAATTTGATTGTGAATGGGCTGCCTGGTCAAATGGAACAGCTGTTCGAGAACTTGATTTTCATGACACTTTTTTAGCTGCAGATTACAGCCATCCAGGAGATAATATTCCCCCACTGATAAGTGTTGCGCAACAAAATAAAAAAAGTGGTTTAGATCTTTTAAGAGGAATTATAACTGCCTACGAAGTTCAAGTTAATTTAGTTAAAGGAATTTGTTTACATAAACATAAAGTAGATCATATAGCCCACTTAGGCCCAAGTGTAGCCGCTGGAATAGGCTCGATGTTAAAACTAAATACTGAAACAATATATCAAGCAGTTCAACAAGCATTACATACAACGATTTCCACTAGACAATCTAGAAAAGGAGAAATCTCAAGTTGGAAAGCTTATGCACCTGCACATGCCGGTAAACTTGCAATTGAAGCTGTTGATAGAGTTATGCGTGGTGAAGGTGCACCTAGTCCAATTTATGAAGGAGAAGATAGTGTGATTGCAAGAATTCTGGATGGTAAAAAAGCTTTGTACAAAGTTCCTCTTCCAAAAAAAAGTGAATCAAAAAAAGCAATACTTGAAACATACACAAAAGAGTATTCAGCTGAATATCAATCCCAAGCTTTAATTGATTTAGCCAAAAAACTAAAAAAGAAAGTTCAAAATTTAAACCAAATAAAAAAAATAGACATCTATACTAGTCATCATACTCACTATGTAATCGGCACTGGTGCAAATGATCCTCAAAAAATGGATCCTAATGCTAGTAGAGAAACATTGGATCACTCAATAATGTATATATTTGCAGTAGCGTTAGAAGATGGTACTTGGCATCATGTAAAATCTTACACGAAAGCAAGAGCTAAAAGAAAAAGCACAATAAAAATTTGGAGATCAATAAAAACTCATGAAGATAAGAAATGGACAAGAAGATATCATGATCAAAATCCCAGAAAAAAAGCTTTTGGTGCTAGGGTAGTAATAACCCTTAAAAATGGTAAAAAAATCACTGAAGAACAAGGTGTTGCTGATGCTCATCCTTATGGAACACGTCCTTTTAAAAGAAAAAATTATATTAACAAATTTTTAACATTAACAGAAAATATACTGAATAAAAAAGAAAGTGATAGATTTTTAAAAGTGGTACAAAATCTTAAAAAACTAAAAGCAGGTCAATTAGATAAATTAAATTTAGAGGTTAAAAAAAATAAGATTAAAAGAAATTTTAAAAAGGGAATTTTTTAATGCACTTTGTAGAAAAAGAACCAAAACAAAAAAGAGAAGACTTTGTAAAAAAACTTAAGTCAAATAAAATTTTAAGAGTTCCAGGTGCTTATAATCCATTAACTGCAAAACTAATTGAAGAAATTGGTTATGATGCTGTTTATGTTTCGGGTGGAGTAATGGCAAATGACCTTGGGTTTCCTGATATTGGTTTAACAACATTACAAGATGTAAGTACTCGATCGTATTTAATTTCAAGAGTAACTAATCTCCCAACAATTGTTGATATAGATACTGGATTTAAGTCATGCAAAGAAACAATTGAAACTTTTGAAGAGTTTGGAATTACTGCTGTACATTTAGAAGATCAAATAGAAAGAAAAAGATGTGGTCACTTAGATAATAAAGAATTGATTACAACAGAAGCAATGGTTAAAAAAATTAAAGAATGTGTAGCTGCTAAAAAAGATGAAAATTTTAAAATTATTGCAAGATCAGATGCTAAAAGTGTAGAAGGAATTGATAAAATGATTGATAGGTGTAAAGCTTATGTTGATGCAGGTGCTGAGATAGTTTTTCCAGAAGCTTTAGAAAATGAGAAAGATTTTGAAAGAGTTAGGAAAGATCTATCATGCTACTTACTCGCGAACATGACAGAATTTGGAAAATCCAAATTATTTAATTATAAAGAACTGGAAAAATTCGGATATAATATTGTTATTTATCCAGTTACAACTCAAAGATTAGCAATGAAAAATGTTGAAGATGGATTAAGAGACATTTATGCAAATGGACACCAAAATAATATTATTGATAAAATGCAAACAAGAAAACGATTATATGAACTTGTTGATTACGAAAAATATAATAGTTTAGACGAAAAAATTTATAATTTTGATACTGAAGGTCATGAATAATGAGTGATGAAATAAAAAAGGGTTTATTAGGGATAGTGGTTGATGAAACAGAAGTTTCCAAAGTTATGCCTGAAATTAATTCTCTTACTTACAGAGGATATGCTGCTCAAGATTTATGTGAGTATTGTAAATTTGAAGAGGTAGCTTTTTTAATTTTAAACAAAGATCTTCCAAATACTATTGAGCTTAGAAAATTTGAAAAAGAGGAGAGAAATAACAGAGATTTATCAAAAGATCTTTATTCTATTTTAAAAAAGATGCCTAAAAAATCTCATCCAATGGATGTTGCAAGAACAGCAGTAAGTATAATGGGTCTCGAAGACAAAGAAACAGTCAACTCATCACCAGAAGCAAACATGCGTAAAGCTATAAGAATTTTAGCTAAAACACCTACGGCTTTAGCTGCTTTTTATAGATTAAGAAAAGGTAAAAATATTATTAAACCCAAAAAAAATTTAAATATTGCTGAAAATTTTTTCTATATGTGTTTTGGAAAAGTTCCTCAAAAAGAAATAGTAAAAGCTTTTGATGTGTCTTTAATCTTATATGCAGAGCATAGTTTTAATGTATCCACATTTACAGCAAGGACTATAACTAGTAGCTTATCAGATATACATGGTGCTATTACTGGAGCAATAGCGAGTTTGAAGGGCCCTCTTCATGGTGGTGCTAATGAGGAAGTGATGCATATGATGAATAAGATTAAGTCACCTAACAACGCTCTTAAATGGATTAATAACGCTTTAGATAAAAAAGAAGTGGTCATGGGATTTGGTCATAGAGTTTATAAATCTGGCGACTCTAGAGTACCTACAATGAGAAAATACTTTGCTAAAGTGGCGAAAATTAAAAAAGATAAAAAATTCGAAAAAATTTATGACATTGTTGAAAAAGTCATGATAGATAGAAAAAATATTCATCCAAACGTAGATTATCCTACTGGTCCAACTTATCATTTAATGGGTTTTGATACTGATTTCTTCACTCCAATTTTTGTAATTTCAAGAATAACAGGTTGGTCGGCTCATATCATGGAGCAACATGCAGCAAATAAACTAATCAGACCTTTGGCTAGCTATAAAGGTAATCAGCATAGAAAAGTTGTTCAATTAAATCAAAGATAACTTACTTCTTTTCAATTCTAACAAATCTTGAATTGTGTAAAATTTCAAAGTTATAATTTTTTACTTCAACAAATTCATCAATAGCTTTTTTTACACCAGGTGCATAAGTCAAATTATAGTCATCACATAAAATTGTACCATTATTATCAATAACCCCACTACAACAATTTAAGTCATTTTTAACAGTTTCATAGTCATGTCCACCATCTAAAAAAACATAATCTATTTTTGACATATCTATATTTTTTAATACTGTATTTGAGTTACCTTTGATTAGATGAACATTTTTTTTAAATTTTTTTAATAAATCCTGAACAGCCTCTATAGTGTAAGGATCTTGTCTTTTAATATACTTAAAATAAATTTGTTTAAATGGATTTGAAAAATTTGTATTTGGAATTATTTCAGATTCATTTTCTTGGTTTTTTTTAAATAAATCCAAACCTATATATTTAAAATCATGATTATGTATTTCAAAAAGTAATTCACAGACATTTCTAGCTGTTACACCATGAAATACTCCTACTTCTAAAAAAAACTTAGGTTTTTTTCTTTTTATTTCCTCTAAAAAAAAAGCACCGTCATTTTTTTGTTTTAGACTTGTTTTTCTAAAATATTTTTTATATTTCAATTGAATTAACTAAATGCTTCAACCCAAGTACCTTGAGTCGATGCTTTAGAATATTCTGTTGCACGACCTTCAAAGAAATTCATGTGCTCAACTGCATTTAACATAGTATCTAGCCAACCAAGAGGATTTTTTTGAACATCATAGATTGGTTCCAGGCCAAGTTGATCTAATCTTCTGTTAGCAATAAATCTTATATAGTCTTTGACTTCTTTTGCTGTTAATCCTTCCATTGGACCCATTTCAAAAGCAAGATCTATAAAAGCATCTTCATGTTCAATAATAGTTCTGCAGGCTTCATAAAGTTCTTTTTTTAATTTAGGTGTCCATATTTCAGGATTTTCTTTTATGAATTCTTTAAAAATTCTTATCATTGAATTACAATGGAGCGTTTCATCTCTAACAGACCAAGTTACTATTTGACCCATTCCTTTCATTTTATTATGTCTAGGAAAATTTAAAAGAATTGCAAAACTCGCAAACAATTGTAACCCTTCAGTAAATGCACTAAAAACAGCAACAGTTTTTGCAATATCTTCTTTTGAATTAACGTTAAAGTCTTGCATATAATCATATTTATCTTTCATCTCTTTATATTTCATGAAAGCAGAATATTCAGACTCTGGCATACCTATTGTATCTAACAAATGAGAGTATGCTGCTATGTGAACTGTTTCCATGGATGCAAAAGCAGTCATCATCATCAATACTTCTGTGGGTTTAAACACAGTTGTATAATGCCTTAAATAACAATTACTAACTTCAACATCAGCTTGAGTAAAAAATCTAAATATTTGAGTTAATAAATTTTTTTCTGATTGTGACAAGTTTTTTTGCCAATCTCTAACATCGTCACCTAGTGGAACTTCTTCTGGTAACCAATGTATTCTTTGTTGAGTCAGCCATGCATCATAACACCATGGATATCTAAACGGTTTATAAACAGGGTTTTCAACTAGTAACCCCATCTTTTTAGGTTGAATTATCTCTTTTTTCTCTACTTTGATTTTCTCTGCTACTGACATGATAAACACTCCTCGTATTCTGGTTCTTTATTTGTTTGTTGATTTTTAGATTTATATACATTGGCTGTAATATCAGTTGATTTTGCATCATTAATATTTTCAGCTCTTTGAATTGATTTTGATCTACAGTAATAAAGGCTCTTTAGACCTTTTTTCCATGCATCAAAATGAATTCTATGTAATTCTTTTTTATGAACATCAGCAGGTAAAAATAAATTAACTGACTGAGCTTGTGAAATAAATGGTGTTCTGTCTCCACTTAGTTCTATAATCCATTTTTGATTTAATTCAAAAGCAGTTTTAAAAACGTCTTTTTCTAAATCTGTTAAAAAATTCAGATGTGAAACAGACCCTTGATTTGTTGTAATAGTAGACCATGTCTCATCATCATTTTTACCGTGATTTTCTAAAATTTCTTCTAGATATCTGTTTCTAACATTGAAAGATCCTGACAAAGTTTTATGCGTATAACTATTTGCAGCTATAGGTTCTACTCCCGGTGAGGCGCCACCACAAATAATTGAAATTGAAGCAGTCGGAGCAATCGCTGTTTTATTAGAAAATCTCTCCTTAAAACCATATTCTGCTGCATCAGGACAAGCTCCTCTTTCATTAGCTAAAATTTCCGAAGCTTTATTAACTTGCTCATCGATCTGTTTAAATATTTTTTTATTCCAAGATTTAGCCATTACAGACTCAAGTGGAATTCTATTTTTTTGTAAAAATGAATGAAACCCCATAACTCCTAATCCAACACTTCTTTCTCTTTCAGCTGAATATTTTGCGTCTTTAAATTGATCTGGAGCTTTGTTAATAAAATCTGATAAAACGTTATCTAGAAATCTCATAACATCTCCGATCATATCCGGATCATCTTTCCATTCGTCATACTTTTCTAAATTTAATGAAGATAAACAACAAACAGCTGTTCTATCTCTTCCATCTTTATCAATACCCGTAGGCAAAGTTATTTCGCTACATAAATTAGATGTTTTAACTGTTAAATTAGCAAGCTTGTGATGTTGTGGGATTTGCCTATTAACAGTATCAATATAAATAATATAAGGTTCTCCAGTTTCAATTCTTGCAGTTAGCAGTCTAATCCATAAATTTCTAGCAGAAATAGTTTGTTGAATAGAACCGTCAACTGGACTTTTTAATCCCCACTGCTCATCAGTTTCAACTGCACGCATGAATGCGTCTGAAACTAAAACACCATGATGTAAATTTAAAGCTTTTCTATTAGGATCACCACCAGTTGGTCTTCTCATTTCAATAAATTCTTCAATTTCAGGATGGTCAATAGGAAGGTAACATGCTGCAGAACCTCTTCTTAATGAACCTTGACTTATTGCCATTGTTAAAGAGTCCATTACTTTAATAAAAGGTATTATTCCTGAAGTCTTACCCACTCTTCCAATTTTTTCTCCAATAGATCTTAGGTTGCCCCAATAGCTTCCAATGCCTCCACCTTTAGCAGCTAACCAAACATTCTCACTCCAAAGATCCAAAATACCACCTAAACTGTCAGATGCTTCGTTTAAAAAACAAGATATTGGTAGTCCTCTTTTAGTTCCTCCGTTAGATAAAACAGGTGTTGCTGGCATAAACCAAAGATTGCTTATGTAGTTATAAATTCTTTGTGCATGTAAATTGTCATCTGCATAGGTGCTTGCTACTCTTGCAAATAAGTCTTGAAAAGATTCATTGTGGCCTAAATATCTGTCTTTTAAAGTAGCTTTACCAAAATCAGTTAAGTTTGCGTCTCTAGAACGATCAATCTTAATAATTATACCTTTGTCATTCTGAAAAAGCTCAGTGTCATTACTTAAAGAGAAAAGATCAGGTCTATTGCCTTTTGGAGCATTTTTGACCTCCGGGCTATATTCGGAGACAGCTTTCTTTAGGGCCTGTGATAGAATTCTATTCATAATTTAGTATTATATTTAGTTATTTTACGAAAACAACTATATGTTGTATGCGCTTTAAGTTAATATACTATATAAACAACAAATCAACAGAACATTTATAGAACGCGACAAAAAAAATATCAATAAAAAAATCAAAAAAAAGGTAAGTAATTAACAAAATGTCAGAAAATTTAAAAATAAATCCTTATGGATTTAGAGAATATGACGCTCGATGGTTGTACGAAAAAGACATAAATCAACTTGGTATAACGAATCTTGGTAAAGGCTTAGGAACACAAATTATAAAAAATACAAAAAAGAATAATCCAAGAGTAATAGTCGGGCATGATTATAGATCTTACAGCGAAGAAATCAAATCAGCTTTAAAAGAGGGATTAATTTCAACTGGATGTTTTGTTGAAGATATAGGATTGTCATTATCCCCTATGGTTTATTTCGCGCAATTTAACTTAGATGCTGATGCAGTTGCTATGATAACTGCAAGTCATAACGAGAATGGTTGGACTGGAGTCAAAATGGGTATCAAAAAAGGCTTAACCCATGCTCCAGATGAAATGAAAGAACTAAAAGATATAACTTTAAATATGCAATTTAAACTTGGTAAAGGCGATACTAAAAACATTAAAAATTTTCAAGAAATTTATAAAAAAAATTTAGTTACAAAAAATAAAATTGATAAAAAAATCAAAGCTGTTGTAGCTTGTGGAAACGGAACAGCTGGTATTTTTGCACCTGATATTTTAAGAGGAATTGGGTGTGATGTAATTGAGTTAGATTGTAATCTAGATTGGACATTTCCAAAATATAATCCAAATCCTGAAGATTTAAAAATGCTTCACGAAATTGCAAAAGCTGTAAAAGAAAATAATGCAGATATTGGATTTGGATTTGATGGTGATGGAGATAGAGTTGGGGTCATTGATAACAAAGGTAACGAAATATTTTCTGATAAGATTGGTCTATTAATTGCTAGAAATTTATCATTATCGTATCAAAATTCAAAATTTGTAGTTGATGTAAAATCAACTGGACTTTTCTCAAACGATAAAATCTTAAATAAAAATAAATGTAAAACTATCTATTGGAAAACAGGACATTCACACATTAAAAGAAAAGTCAACGATGAAAAAGCTTTAGCAGGATTTGAAAAAAGTGGACATTTTTTTTTCAATCAACCTTTGGGGTATGGATATGATGATGGAATAAATTCAGCTATTCAAGTGTGTCACCTTTTAGATAAACAAGATAAAAAAATTAGTGAAATGTTAAATGAACTACCAAAAACTTATCAATCACCTACAATGGCTCCATTTTGTAAAGATGAGGAAAAATATAAAGTTGTTGATGATGTAACAAATATTTTTGATAAAATTAAAAACGAAAAAATTAAAATAGATAATCAAGAAATAAAAGAAATACTAACTGTTAATGGAATAAGATTTTCTTTTGAAGATGGATCATGGGGATTAATCAGAGCTTCTTCAAACAAACCGTCGCTAGTTGTTGTTGTAGAAAGCCCAACCTCAAATGACAGAAAAAATAAAATTTTTAAATTTATAGATGAAATTCTTCAAAAAACTGGAAAAATTGGAGAATATGATCAAAAAATTTAATTAACTATTTTTATTTTCTTCACTATCATCAGTTTTAACATTTTCTTCTAAAGAATTATCACTGTAAAATTTTTTGATTAATTCCTCTTCTTTTTTTTGTTGCTCTTGATCAAATTTATCTTCCCATTCTTTAATTCTTCGATTTTCTTCTCTAATTCTGTCTTCTTCTTCAGCTTTTTGTTTTAAAGCAATTTCCTTTTCCTCTTCAATTCTTTTTCTTTTTTCCTCTTCTTTTCTTAATTCTTCCTCTTTTTCCCTTTGCTCTTTTTCTCTTTGTATTCTCTCTCGTTCGGCAGTTTTTATTCTTTCCTCTTTTATCTTTAACTCCTCTTCTTTAGCTCTTTGTTCTGCTTGTTCTTTTAATAACTGTCTTTCAATTTCTTGTTGTCTTTCAATTTCCAATTGTCTCAGTCTATTTTCAGTTTCTCTTAATTTTTCTTCCTCATATTTAAGTTTTCTGGCTGCTTCTCTAATTTTTTGCTCTTCATCTAATCTTTTTTGTCGTTCAATTTCATTCAATCTAATTTTTTCTTGTCTTTCTCTCTCTTTTTCCTCTCTAATTTTCTGTCTCTCAATTTCTTTAGCTTTAATCTGTTCTTCTCTTATCTTTATTTTTTCCTCTCTAGCTCTTTGTCTTTCAAGCATTTTCAATCTCTGCTCTTCTTCCCTTAATCTTTGAGCATCTTCTCTTAATTTTCTTGCCTCCTCATCTTTTAATTTTTGTTGTTCAATTTTGATTCTTTTTGCCTCTACTTTTTTCCTTTTTTCCTCATTTTTTCTAACTTGTTTTTCATTGTCTGATATTAATTTTTTCTGTGCTAATATTTGACGTTTTTCTTCTCTTATTTTATCAAGTCTATCTTTCTGAGCCTGTTTTTTTTCTTTTTGTAATTCTTTTTTTTCATCTAGTTTTCTTTTTTTATCTAGTCTCTTTTTTTCTTTATCTCGTTCTTTTTTTAAAGTTGTATAGTAATCTTCTATTTTATCTTTTGTGTTCTTAATTAAATCTGCTGGATTAAGCTTTATCTTTTCTAAACCTATATTCTTAGGGATAAGAGATTTGATATTTGAAATCTTTATTTTCTTTCTCATATATTAAAATAACAATATTAGTTAATTTAAAATATAATATGTATGTTTGATTTGAGCTATGTAAATATTACAATAAATATTTGATTAATTGATACTTATTCAATTCTAACGTGCAAATTATATTTCTGTCTTTGCTCTAAATCGTTCGTATAAAAGTCTAGCTTTGACGCCTAAACTTAAAAATGGATCTGGAGGAAGCCATGTAGGTTTTTTTCTAGCTTCTATAATTTCAATTTCTTTTGTATTTTCATTACTTGCTTTAATTGCTATTTGTTCGCCAAAGAAAGTTCCAACTCCAATGCCTGAACCATTATAACAACCTGCAACAAATATATTTTCATTTATTTTTTCAAAAATTTGAGAACTATTTCTAGTTCTTGAAACTATTCCAGACCATGTTGATTGAATAATATTATCTGGTAATTGCGGAAATCTTTTTTTAATTCCTATCTTTTGTTTAAATGATCTTTTATCTAATTCAGATTGAGACATTTGATAAGGATTATAAACTTCTGCAGTGTTTCTAATTAAAATTCTCCTATCTTTAGTCATTCTGATAGTAGCCCCCATGGGTCTAACTGGTAACACTCCCCACTCTTTTGGTTGACCAATAGACTTGAACTCTTCATCTGTTAATGATCTGGTCATACTTGCTGTTAAAGTAATAGGAAAATTATAATTATATTTAATTCCTATAGATTTTAAAAATCCGTTTGTAGCAAAGATAATTTTTTTGGTTTTTATATTTCCATTTTTAAAATTACAAATGACAGTATCATTAATCTTTTTCCAATTTAATAACGAGGAATTTTCATAAAGGCTGACATTTTTAGGTAATGTATCGACCATAGCTCTTACCAATTTACCTGGATGTAGTAAAATTCCTCCCTTTGTAAAAAGAGCGATGTTGTAAAAATTTGTACCTAATCTTTTTTTAAGATCTTTATTTGACAATAAATTATGCTCAAAACCTAATTTAGATAAAGTAGCAGAAAAATTCTCAAGAATTTTTTTATCTTCTTCCTTTGATGAAGCAAAATACTTTCCACATTCATTCCAATCACAATCTACCTGATACTCTTTGATAAATCTTTTAACAGCTTCTATTCCTAATTTGTAAATGTCTGCTTTTTTTTTATAATTATCCAATTCTTTATTGGAGCTAAAACCATCATTAAGTGTTGTATCAACTAGATAACCTGAGTTTCTTGAACTTGCTCCCTCACCTGCTAACTGAGCATCGACTAATAATATTTTATGATTTGGATATAATTGACCTAATTTTCTTGCAGCAGATAATCCTGTATAACCAGCGCCTACAATTAACCACTCACAATTTAAATCAGATGAAATTGTTTGAATATTGTTTCTCGGAGTTAGATCATTAATCCAACTACAAGTATTATCATTTACCACTTCCATAAGAGAAGAATACGATAATTGATTGCTATTTTAAAGATCTTAAGAAACTAAATCAAAGAGGGTTGTTTCTTCATGTCAGCTTTATTGATGCCAGCAACTTTAACTGGTTTTTTCATTGCATCTCTTCTGAACGGTTCACCAAGTTCTTGATTAAGAATTACTTCAATAAAGGTTGTAATGCCTTTCTTTTGATCTTCACAAGATTTTTTAATTGCTGCTGTTGTTTCCTCCATTGTCTTAACAGTAACTCCTTTCAAACCACAAGCATCAGCCACTTTTGCATAACTTAATTCTGGATCTAACTCGGTTCCAATAAAATTATTATCAAACCAAAGAGTAGTATTTCGTTTTTCTGCGCCCCATTGATAATTTCTAAAAATCACCATTGTAATTGCAGGCCACTCTTCTCTTGCACAAGAGCTCATTTCATTCATGCTAATTCCAAATGCACCATCTCCTGCAAAACCAATTACAGGTGTATCAGGACATCCAATTTTTGCTCCCAAAATTGACGGGAAACCATAACCACAAGGTCCAAACAAACCTGGTGCTAAATATTTTCTTGGTTTTTCAAATGTAGGATAAGCGTTTCCTATTGCACAATTATTTCCTATATCACTTGAAATAATTACATCTTCAGGCATTCCTGCTTGTATCGCTCTCCACGCTTGTCTAGGAGACATTCTATCTTTATCTCTTTCTCTTGCTTCTTTGTTCCAAACAGTTCCCTCATCATCATCTTCATGATCTAAACTAGATAGTTTTTGCAACCATGCAGATTTTGTTTGATGAATAATATCTTTTCTTTTTTGTCTATCAGTATCTCCTGCGTTTGAAGATAATTTATCAAAAATTTGTTGTGCAACTAATTTTGCATCTCCACTAATTCCTACAGTTACCTTTTTAGTCAAACCAATTCTATCTGGGTTTATATCCACTTGGATTATACTTGCTTTCTTTGGCCAATAATCAATTCCATATCCTGGAAGAGTCGAAAAAGGATTTAATCTCGTCCCTAAAGCTAAGACAACATCTGCTTTTGAAATTAATTCCATTGCAGCTTTTGATCCATTATAACCTAGTGGTCCAACTGCTAATGGATGACTTCCAGGAAAACTATCATTATGTTGATAACCAGAGCAAACTGGTGAGTCCAATTTTTCAGCAAGTTTTTTAGTTTCTTCAATTGCTCCACCAATTACAACACCTGCACCAGATAAAATTACTGGAAATTTTGCTTTAGATAATAGATTAGCAGCTTTTGAAATTGCATCAGCACCTCCACCTTGTCTTTCTAGTCGAACGATTGGTGGTAATTCTATATCGATTACTTGTGTCCAATAATCTCTTGGAACATTTATTTGTGCTGGCGCTGAGCCTCTAATTGCTTTTTCAATTACTCTATTTAGAACTTCTGCCATTCTCGATGGATCTCTAACCTCTTCTTGATAACAAACCATATCTTTAAATAAATTCATTTGTTCAACTTCTTGAAATCCACCTTGACCCATTGTTTTATTTGCAGCTTGAGGTGTTACTAGTAATAAGGGTGTATGATTCCAGTAAGCAGTTTTAATAGGTGTTACTAGTCCAGTTATGCCGGGTCCGTTTTGTGCTATTACCATAGACATTTTTCCGGTAGACCTCGTGTAACCATCAGCTATTAATCCACCATTCGTTTCGTGAGCAACATCCCAAAAAGTTATTCCTGCATCAGGAAAAATATCAGAGATCGGCATAAACGCTGAACCTATAATACCAAAAGCATGTTCAATGCCGTGCATTTGTAAAACTTTTACAAAAGCTTCCTCTGTTGTCATTTTTGTCATTAATAGAACCTTTCTAAATTAGAACGAATTTTTTAAAATTTAATTGTTAATTTTTGCGATTAATATATAAGTTTTTACAAAATTCAAATAAACATTTCGACACAATATATATGGCTACAGATATTATAATTCATGACCAAAAGGACAATGTTGGCGTTATAGTTGTTGAAAAAATCACCCCAAAACAAGATTGCTCTTGCTGGATTATGGAAAATGATAGTACAGTCAATATTCAATCAGTAGATGAAATCCCTTTAGGTCATAAAATTGCAATGACAGATTTAAAAGAGGGAGACACAATTTTAAAATATGGTCATGATATTGGTAAAGTAGTTAAATCAATAAAAAAAGGTGAGCATGTCCATGTTCATAATGTTAAAACAAAGAAGTGGTAAAGATATGGAAATTCCAAAAAGTTTTTTAGGTTATAAAAGAGAAAATGGGAGAGCGGGTACTAGAAATCATGTAATAATTCTTCCAGTAGATGACATTTCTAATGCTTGTGCAGAAGCAGTGGCTAATAACATCAAAGGAACTATTGCCTTGCCACACTCATATGGAAGACTTCAATTTGGTGCTGATTTAGAATTACATTTTAGAACAATGATTGGGACAGGAAGCAATCCAAATGTAGCTGCTGTTATTGTGATAGGAATTGAACCTAAATGGACAAAAAAAATCGTAGACGGTATTGCAAAAACTGGAAAACCTGTTGAGGGTTTTCATATAGAAAGAACAGGTGATATTGGCACCGTAATGAAGGCTTCAAAAAAAGCTCAAGAGTTTGTAATGTGGGCATCAGAGAAACAGAGAGAAGAATGTCCAATAAGTGATCTTTGGATATCTGTCAAATGTGGTGAGTCAGACACAACTTCAGGATTGGCAGCAAATCCAACTGTTGGAAATTTAATGGATAAACTTGAGCCTTTAGGAGTTCATTTGTGTTTTGGTGAAACATCTGAATTAACTGGAGCTGAAAAAGTTTGTGCTACTAGAGGAGCAACTAAAGAAGCATCAGATAAATTTATGAAAACATGGAGTTCATATAATGATTTTATTCTAAAAGAAGCAACAGATGATCTTTCGGAAAGTCAACCAACCGCAGGAAATATTGCAGGTGGTTTGACTACTATTGAAGAAAAAGCTTTTGGAAATTTTCAAAAAATTGGAAATTGTAAATTTGTTGATGTTTTAGAGCCAGCTGAAGAGCCTAAAAAAGGAAAAGGTTTATATTTTATGGATACTTCGTCAGCAGCAGCAGAATGTGTAACACTTCAAGCAGCAGCAGGTTTTAATATTCATTTATTTCCGACAGGACAAGGAAATATTGTAGGAAACCCAATTGAACCAGTAGTAAAATTGACTGCTAACCCATTGACAGTAAAGGGTATGGGAGAACATATTGATTGTGATGTATCAAAAATTCTTTCAAGAGAAATGAATATGTCTCAAGCGGGTGATAAACTCATTGAAACGACTCTAAAAGTTGCAAATGGAAGATTAACTTGTGCAGAAGCTTTGGGTCATAGAGAGTTTGTGATGACTAAACTTTATAGAAGTGCTTAAAACTACTTTGTAGATTTTACAAAATATTTTTTTCTCATACTTGATAAAAATCTCCTAATAAATGCAGCACTAATTCCAAGAATGACTGCAAATAAAATTGAGAATAATCCGTAAAAGAATGGCATATCTTTTGAAAAATCTTTGATAAATCTTGAAAAGAAATTTAAATCCTTGTTTGCTATTTTAACCACTTCTTTTTGAATTTCCTCAGCAAAGAAAGTATCGTAAGCGATAGCTATACCAACAATTAACAACAAGATTGCTAATAATGCTTTTAATCCAGAACTGTCAATTTGTTCACCTAGTTTTTGTCCAACCTGAACACCAACAATAGACCCAACAACTAATAATAAAACTAACATTAAATCTATTGAGCCATAATTAAACGAATGCAAAAATGTAACTATTACACTTACAAAAATAGTTACAAATAAAGAAGTTCCTGGAACCAATCTTGTTGGCATTTTAATTATATAAATCATTGCAGGAACCAAAATAAAAGCTCCACCTATGCCCATGATTGCCGCAATAAAACCAACTAATAATCCAATTATTATTGGTGTAAATATACTTTCATACAATTTAGATTTTGGAAATCTCATTCTGAAAGGAAGACCATGTATCCAATAATGGACATGTAATTTTTTTCTTTCTACAACATTTTTTTTAGCTTTATCAATTTCTCCTAAACTTTCGACTAACATTAAAGTTCCAATTATTGCAAGTATGTACATATAAGCTAAAGAAATGACTGTATCTATTTTCCCAATCCCTTTAAAATAACTAAAAGTATAGATACCTAAAGCTGTTCCTATAGACCCTCCAATTACGATCATAAAACCCATTTTATAATCCAAAGTATTTTTTAACCAATGAGTAGTTGATCCAGAAACTGATGTTGCTAAAATATTGTTAGCTTCATTTGCTACTGCATATGCAGGCGGAACACCTAAAAAAATTAAAAATGGTGTCATTAAAAAACCCCCACCAACTCCAAATAAACCTGAAAGAACTCCAACAAGCGCACTTAATAAAAGAATTTCTATTGGACTAACAAAAACTTGAGCTATAGGTAAAAAAACTTCCATTTAATAATAAAAACTAAAAATATTACTTATTTAAAAGTTATAAAAGTTCCAAGTAAAATTACTCCCCAACAAGCAGCTATAGCTGAAAAAATCCCAGTTTTAACAAATATTGTCTTTTTGTTTAAAATTTTTTGAGGGATTTTTATATTTGAAAAGTGCATCTGTAATTCTTCAATACACCCACTGTAAAAATTGTCAAACTTTAATTGAATAAAATAATTTTTTTTTGAACTAATAAATTGTAGCCCCGAAGACCTTAATTTCACCATCCTCAACTCCTAAAACTAGTCTGCCTAAAAATTCTCCTGGTATCTCTTTATTGGTTTGTTTAATCAATACAGTGATATGTTCTCCTCTTCTTAAGGTACCAAAAGGTTCATAGGTTTCGTTTAGGTTTGTAATAATTTTGTTGTTAGCCCATTGTTTACCCAGCTCTACCTCGTTTGCTCCAAATAACATTTGTGTTGAAAAATCTCTGGTGAAGCCACCATAATCCTTCATATTCGATGCTTTCACTAGATTTTCCCAGAAAGGTTTGGCTATTACAAAAATCTCATCGTCTGATTTTGCCAAAAGGTCCATTGTTAACCTAAATGATTAGGAAGCCTTCTTTTTTTCTTTTTCATCAACAATATGGTAAACAGGTACTTTTTCCATAGTGAACTTGCCAGTTTTTGGATCTCGTCTAGAGACTGTTAAACAGTGCCAATTATCATCATCTAACTTCATATAATCACCCCTGTAATAATATCCTGGCCAACGAGTTTCTTCTCTAAATAATGTGTGCTCTGTTACACATTGAGAAGTTAATGTTCTATGTTTTAATTCCCACGCTCTCATTAATTGATGATAGTCTTCAGCTCCAACCTTTTCTAAATCTTCCTGCAACCAGTCTAACAACTCTAAAGCTCTTTTTAACATATTTCCATTAGTCATGTAATTTGAGGTAATTCCTCCAACATATTCATCCATTAT
The DNA here is from genome assembly GCA_003212295.1 of Pelagibacteraceae bacterium AG-447-E22. Classification (GTDB taxonomy): domain Bacteria; phylum Pseudomonadota; class Alphaproteobacteria; order Pelagibacterales; family Pelagibacteraceae; genus Pelagibacter. Next base: position 26,104 of record QCQC01000007.1, read on the forward strand.
TTTTTGAAGTCTTTGTAATCCTTGAATTGGAGAAATGTAACTAGGAGAAACAGTTCCACCAGTTATTTCATTTTGAGCTACTGTAAAAGTATCTAGAGGTTTATAAACTGCAGTTTTAAAATCTTCGCATTGTTTATCTGAAACATTAATTCCTTCTGCTTTTTTGTCTTCTATGTATTTTACTGCTGCTTTAGCTGCTAATCTACCTTCTGTGAATGAACCAGATGAAAACTTATGTGCACTTCCTCCAACAGTATCCCCTGCTCCGAACAATCCATCAATTGTTAACATTCTATTATAGCCCCAAAAGTATTCTGGAGGAGATAAATCTTCAGGACCACTCACCCAAGCACCTGAACATGTTGCATGTGAACCCATTACATACGGTTCTGATGTTGTCAATTCAGGGTTTGTATGTTTAGGATCAATATTTTGAGATGCCCACACTACAGCTTGACCAACTGTCATTCCTAAAAAATTTTCCCAACCAACTGTTTCTAAATGCGGATCTTGGAACGCTTCTTTGGTCACCATGTGTATCGGTCCACCACCTGAAGCTACCTCTTGAATAAAAGCATGATTTCTTAAACAAGTTGGAGTTGGATGATGATCTATGTATTCACCAACTAATTCTTTAGTTTGATCATACCATTTCTTCTCGTAATTTTCACCATTGGCATTTTGAGTGTAAGTTTTTAAATGTAAGAAGTAGGCACCAACTGGTCCATAACCGTCTTTAAATCTGCATAACACAATTCTATTTTCCATTTGTGTCATCTTAGCTCCAGCTGCAATAGGTAAGGCATACGCTGATCCATTACTCCACGGTGCATACCAAGTTCTTCCCATACCTTCACCTACTGCTCTTGGTTTAAAAATATGTGAAGCTCCTCCAGCAGCAACAATCACTGTTTTCGCTCTGAAAACATGAAAATCTCCTGTTCTCATGTTAAAACCAACTGCACCACCAATTCTGTTTTCCTGAGATTCATCCATTAATAAATGAGTAACCATTATTCTGTTATAGATTTTGTCAGCAGATTTTTTTGCAGCTTCAGCAACGATTGGTTTATAACTTTCCCCATGGATCATGATCTGCCATTTGCCTTCTCTTAAATATCTTCCAGTTTTTTCATTTTTCATCATAGGCAAACCCCATTCATCAAACATATGAACAGTTGAATCTACGTGACGAGCCATGTCATATCCTAAATCTTCTCTAACCATTCCCATTAAATCATTTCTTGCATATCTTACATGGTCTTCAGGTTGGTTCTCATCCCATTGCATTCCCATATAACAATTGATTGCATATAATCCTTGAGCAACAGCTCCACTTCTATCAATGTTTGCTTTTTCGACACAAATAATTTTTAAATCTCTACCCCAGTGTCTAGCTTCAAAAGTAGCACCAGTGCCAGCCATTCCCCCACCAACAACTAATACATCACATTCTTCAAAATGAGTTTTATGATTAGCCATTAATAATAAACTCCTTTTTTAAAGGAGTCTTTTGGAACTGAAGGTAGCTCTTGATTTGTATTCAGTCCTTCAGGTTCATTATATAATCTTTGTGAATTAATTTCTCCTTGGTTAGGTGTGTCCCCATCAGCAAGTTTAGGAATAAATTTCCCCCAAGGTTTTGTTGTTATTGGAGAAACAAAGTTTTTCTCTGTTCCATTTCTAAATTTAATTTTCCAAGAAATAGTTCCTTTTTCTTCTTCTCTTCTTACTCTAACACTATGACCCATAGGTGCAAAGTCTGCATAGCCTCGAACATCAATAGCATGATTTGGACAAGCTTTCACACAAGAATAGCATTCCCAACAAAAATTAGGCTCAATGTTTTTTGCACGTCTTATGTTTTCATCAATGTGCATAATATCTGATGGACATATATCTACACAGTGACCACATCCATCACATCTAGTCATGTATACAAAAGTTGACATAATATTTATTTTTCTCCTTTTTCTATTAACATATTAATAGTGTTTTGGCTCTTCTCTTTTTATACCTAGGCCAAATTGCTCAGGCGCATCTGCTGGTGGTGGGAGATTATCTCTTGATCCATCAGCTTCAGCTAAATTTTTTTGTATTGCCGCTCCAGGTTTATAGAACATGTGTGCAAATTTAGACCAATAAACACCACCAAATAAGATTAAATTAGAAACAACAAATAAGTTTAAAAATAAATAAGATAAACCCACCTGACCATTAAATTGAGTATACGACCAAGCTAAGCCAAAAGTTGAACAAGCAAGCAAAGCTAATACAAATAAATCAGCTTTTATAATTCTATACCACGGATGAGCTTCAGCAGAGACATCTACTCTTAAAAAAAACCAAAACCAATATCCACCTAAGCATGTTAAAATCGCTCCTACATGCCAAAGTAAAGACCATGTTTGAGACTCAGATTTTCCAACTCCAGTGTAACAAAAAACTAACATTGCTGACGAGAGCCAGAATAATATTGTTCCATACATTCCAAGCACGTGAGCCAATCTTCTTTTTCCAAACCCTAACTCTGAAGTAGTACCTATATCAACTACCGTTGTTTTAGAAATAATAGAAACTTTTTCACCTACACTTAGTTCCTTAGTAGCAGATAATTTTGCTTTTTTAGCATTTTTAAAAAAATAAGTAAGGTTTTTATGATGTATCATTTGAACAATGGTCCCAACTGCAATTAAAAGTACCATTGCAATAATAAAAGATTGCATTGCTATTGGTGGTATTGTTTCAGACAGTATTGAAAAAGGATTGTTACTTAACATTTCCGCCTTTAGTTAAATTGAATTTTTTTTTTAGTTTTATATATAGTTGAATTAATAGTTCAACCTCAAACTCTGGTCAATTTGTCTTTAATAACAGGCTATTTTTCTCTTTTATAGTGTTGTTTATTTGGAATAACTGATCTAACTCCACCTTGAGGATTCTCCACATCGTCTTGTCTACGTGGAATCAAATGAAAGTGACAATGGAAGATAGATTGTCCTGAAACTTTTCCAATATTTGTTCCTAAATTAAATCCTTTTACAGTTTGATCTTTTTTTGTAATTTCGTCCTTAATAATTCTAATTAAATCATCGCACGCTATCAATTCGTTTTGAGATAAATCAAAATAATCTTTAATATGTCTTTTGGGAATAATAAGACAATGATCTCTTGAAACTGGATAAGAGTCGTAACTAGCATAAGCCAAATCATTTTCGTGGGCAACTCCACTCTCTTTAACATTGCAAAATAAACATGGATTATTTGGATCTCTCATAAATCTAAAATTTATAGTGATTACATTTATTCACAGCTAATTTATAACTTTTAGAAAATTCTTTAAATTTATTTAAACTTTTTCTTTTCCAATGAATATCTTTAATTGATTTTACAGAGGTAACACCCTTACCTGAACCAATCAATATTATTTCTTCATAGTTTTTTAATTCTTTAATCAAGATATCTTTTTTTATAATTTTTTTTATTTTAGATTTAAAAAACCTATACGTATTTCCTTCATAATAATCTTTTATTGGACTAAATATTTTTTGTTTTTTTATAAATAAAAGATTAGAAGTTCCTGTTTCTAAAATTTTATTATTTACCACAAGACCTATATCTGATCTTGAATTATCTAATTTAACAAGATGAGATAAAATTTTTTTATATTTTAAATTTTTATATTGCGGTTTTTCTCTTCTTAAATTTACTAATTTTAAATTAAAATCTTTTTTAGGTTTTACCCTTCTTCTTAAAGATATTGATATAACTTTTTTGTTTAAAGCTATTCTCAAAAGGTGATCATATTTTTTACTTTTTGATAAATTTTTGTTTAAAATTTTTATAATATCTTTTTTAAGAGATTTCTTTGTTATTCCATAACTTTTAAGTGATTTAATTAAATTTTTTATGTGATTTTCAAAAAATAAAATTTTTGCAGGTCTTTCAAAAATCCACATTGTAGTAAAAATACCATGATCACCCCATAGATCTTTAAAATTTATTTCTCTTAAATTTCTAAGCTGATAGGATTTTTTTAATGAGTAAGTTGCCATTAATTGTTAAAAAAGACTCTGGGTGAAATTGAAATCCATATATTTTTTCTTTACTATTTTCAAAAGACATTGCAACTTTTGATTTTAAACACCTCATAGTTATATCAAAATTATCAATTTTAAAAGGTTCTTTTAATTTAAGTGAGTGATACCTGCCTACTTTAAATATTTTTCCTTTTTTAAATAAAGATTTATCACTAATAACTTTTATATCTGATTGAAATCCGTGATAAATTTTTTTTTGTTCAATAATTTTAGCTCCCTCACAAAATAATATTTGTTGAAAACCTAAACAGATTCCGATCATCTTTTTTTTTCCTTTAAATTGTTTATAAATTTTAGAAGTTGTTGGATAATTTCTTGGATTACCTGGCCCAGGGGAAAAAACTAGTACACTAGCTTTTTGAAGTTTTTTTATATTTATTTCGTTATAATTATCACACTCTACTTGATCAAATAATGAAAATTGATGAACTACATTATGAGTAAAAGAGTCATTATGGTCTATTACGTAAATCATTTAAATAAATCTATTAATGCTTTTGCTTTAATATAATTTTCATTAAATTCATGTTGAGCATTACTATCTACAACTACTCCTGAAGCAACTGATATTTCAGAAATATTCTTAAAATTTAAAATTGATCTAATAATAATATTAAATCTCATATCTCCATTAAATTTTATATATCCAAAACTACCTGTATAAATATTTCTATTTTCTTTTTCTTGCTTATTTAAAAGATTTAAAGTGTTTATTTTAGGACAACCGATAACTGACCCTCCAGGCATCATAGCTTTTATAATATCTTTATTTTTAATATTCTTTTTTAATTTACCTTTAATTAGACTTACATAATGGAAAAGGTCTTTATACTCCTCTACAGTTTTTTGTTTAAATAATTTTACTGAACCAGGTTTACATATTCTTGATAAATCATTTCTTTCCATATCAACAATCATATTGTGTTCTTTTGTTTCTTTAATATTTTTTCTAAAATATTTTAGTGCCTTTATTTTATTTAAAGATTTAGTTTTTTTTACTGTTCCAGCTATAGGTTTTGTAAGTATATTAACACCTTTTTTAGTTATTAAGTTTTCTGGTGAACAGCTTATGATTGAATAATTTTTATCTCTAATCATGAATGCTTCTGGAGCTAAATTAGTTTTTGATAATTTAGAAAAAAAGTTTAAAGGATCTATCTTTGATTTTGTTTTATATTTAGTACAAATTTTAATTTGATAAGTTTCTCCACTTTTAATTTTTTTTTTAAATTTATTAAAAATTTTAGTGTAAGAATCTTTATTTATATTAATCTTAAAACTACTATTTTTATATTTATCTTTATTTTTATATTTTAGGTTATTACTTAAACTTATCTTTTTTTCAGGTTTATAAAAAATTCCCTTTGGAAATTTAATACTTTTTTGTTTTGGTATTTTTACACTGATAAGATTATTAAGTATTTCATAACCAAAAAAACCAATATAAAGATCAGTATCTCTAGAGTTATTTTTATGTTTTTTATTTAAAAAACCAGCAATATTATTATTATTAAGAATAATTTTTTTTGAAAAATTTGTAAATAAATCAAATCCTTTTTTTGATTTATAAATAATATACGGCTTACCCGAATTGTGTACCTCAGCTAATTGGTTTCGTTTATTCAATTTACTCTGTTTTTAATCTTAAAACTGGTTCTTCCTTAATAGGTAAATGTATTATTGCTGCGAAAACAGATAAAGCAATTGCTAAATACCACGCATAATCATAAGAACCATATAGATCATGAAATAAACCTCCTAAATATGCTCCAAAAAAAGATCCTATTTGATGGCTTAAAAAAACTATTCCATATAAAAGACCTAAATATTTTGTTCCAAATAAATGTGCCACTATCCCGCTCGTGGCTGGAACAGTTGAAAGCCATAAAAAACCAAAACTTGCACCAAACAAAAATGCACTTACGTTACTGGCTGGTGTAAAGATAAAAAGAATAATTGAAATACCTCTTAAAAAGTAAATTCCACTAAGGATAATTTTTTTACTCATTTTAGCAGAAAGATAACCACTTAATAATGAGCCAAAAATGTTAAATAAGCCAATTAAAGATAATATAGCGGCTGCAGTCCAACTTTCTAGACCTCTATCTATTACATATTTTGGAACGTGTGTTCCAACTAAAGTAATATGAAATCCACATACAAAAAAACCTGATACAAGCAAAATATAACTTTTTGTTTTAAAAGCCTCAATTAAAGCTTCTTTAAATGATTGATCTGATATTTGTTCCACACTTTCAGCTTTAGATGGAGATCTAACAAAATAAGCTGCTATTAAACCTGTTAATAAGAATAAAAGAAAAATAAACAGAGTATAATTCCATCCAAATTCTCTCAAAGAATAATTGGTAAAAATTGGTGATAGAAAATAACCAAAAGAACCTATGGCAGTAACAAAACTCATTGCGATTGTTCTTGTTGATAACGGAAAATGTTTACCAACAACTGACATTGGAATACTTATTGCTGTACCTCCAAGCCCTATACCTATTAATAAACCCATGTGAATTTGAAAAAAAATACCAGTGTTTGGTCCTGTGTATAAAAAATATATACCCAAGGTGTAAAATATAAATGCAGAAATGATAGCTACATGACCACCAAATCGATCTGCAATTGCACCGAAAATTGGTCCCGTTAAACCCCACATTAACATTTGTATTCCAATTGCCAATCCAAATGCTGTATTGCTAATTGCAAGACTTTGATTAAAATCAATAAAAAATAAACCAAAAACTTGTCTTACCCCTAATGATATTAAAACAACAAAACATGCAGAAAATAAAGTTATAATTGCTGTTTTAGATCTAAAAAAATTTTCTGTTATCATTTTAAATGTCTTAATGCTTGTTTAATATCTGCAATTAAGTCATTGGGATCTTCTAGACCAATATGTAGTCTTACAAGATGTTCATCTTTAGCTAAATTTAAATATTTCCTATTACCGGTCTCTCTAAATTCTTGATGAAGTGCTAAACTTTCAAAACCACCCCAGCTATATCCATAACCAAATAGATTTAGTGAATTTACAAATTTTTTAACAGAATTAATATTTTTAGATTTTATTTTTAAACCCATGAGGCCTGAAGCTCCCGAGTAATATTTTTTCCACATTCTAAAATTGTAAGAGTCTTTTTTATAAGGGTATAATAATTTAAATTTTCTATTTTTTGACAAATATGCAGCTACTTTCTTTGCATTATCTCTATGACGATCTAATCTTACGTCGAGTGTCCGTAAACCACGAGTTATCAAATAAGCATCGTCTGGACCCAGTCTTAAACCTGTAATTCTTTCTGCATTATAAACTTTTTGAAAAACTTTTTTGTTAACTGCTAAACTTCCACCCATTACATCTGAATGTCCAGAGTAATATTTGGTTGCAGATACAATAGACATGTCGAAACCAAGCTTGATTGGTTTTAAGAAATAAGGAGTTCCCCATGTATTATCAATTGCTGTTAAAATTTTATTTTTTCTTGCGATTGAAAGAATTTTTCCAAGATCCTGAAAGTCAAATGTGTTGCTCCCAGGATTTTCAACAAATATCAATTTTGTTTTTTTTGTAATATTTTCTTCTAATGTTTTTAAATTATTTGGATTATAGAAAATTGTTTTTATATTAAATTCCTCTAAAAATTTTTCCGTAAGTAATCTTGTTGGACTGTACACAGGATCTGCTACTATAATTTCATCCCCTGGACGAGTAACACTGAATATTGCTAAAAATACAGCCCCAAATCCTGTGGGTGTAGTAAAAACATGATAACTTTCCTCAAGTTTAGTTAAAATTTTTTGCAAAATATATGTAGTAGATGTTCCTTGACGACCATAATCGTAATGACCACCTATTGGATTTTTCTTAGCTTTAGCTTGAGTCTTTCTTATATCCTGCATTGACTTAAAGATAATTGTCGATGCTCTTACAACTGGAGGGTTTACAGACTGATTGTGAAAATCTTTTGCTGTATGCTTTAAAAAAGTCTTGAAAGATTTAGACATAAAAAAAATTGATAACTGTAAGGGACAATGCTATATCCCAAGCATAATTTCAATTAAATTATAACTAAAGGAAAAAATGGGATATCCAAAGAAACATAGGGGCCGAAGAAAAATGGGGTCTAAAAAAAGAAGAGCTAGAAAGAAAAACAAGAAAAAATAACTTCAATGGAACAAATAAGTAAAGCTAAATCCATTAGCATATGGATTTTTATAGTCCCTTTTATCGCTATTAATGCTTGTTTGTTATTAATAACTCAGTTTCATAGCCTATTCCCAAACCAAGAAGATATTATTCATAATACCTTTCCGTACCTAGATGGAGGTGCTTCCATAAGTAGAACAGCAAGACCTTACCCATCATGGTTGATATTTAAACCTGGTATGTTTTTAACATCATACCTATTAATTAAATATTGGATATATAATAGAAGTATAATTAAATTTTTTAATAAAGATCACAAATATATTAATAAGATTTTTTATTTTGGAGTTGCGTCAGCAATAGCTTTGACAATTCACTCAATATTTCTTGGTATAAAGTTTGATAATGACTTTTACAAACTTTTTAGGAGAGTAATACTTTTATCATTTATTATTTTTGAATTAGTGGCACAAGCTTATCTTGTAGCAACATTTTACTCTTTCAAGGAAAAATTACAAAATTTTATTAATCCTAAAATATTACAATTAAAATTAATTCTAGTATCTGTTTTAATTATTGTTGCTTTAATAAGTGTACCTATTATTAGCTTACCAGGTAATGATTTTCTTGGGTTTAACTTAAAGTTTTTTAAACATGCTTTAGAGTGGGATTACTTTTTAGGAATTATCACTTTTTATTTACTTACATTTTTAATGTGGAAAAAAACTAGCTCTTAATCCATCCACCACCTAAAACTTTATAACCTATATCATCTCTCATATAAAAAACACAAGCTTGACCGGGTGAGATACCATCTTCAGAAACTTTTAGATTTACATCTGCGCTATTGGATGGATGAAGATTAATTTTAGCTTTAAGAAGCTTTCCCGTTGATCTTACTTTTACATAAATTTCATTATCAAAAACTGATTTGTCTTCTAATAAATTTAAATTTATTAATGAAATAGATTTTTTTCCTAATTTTTCTCTGGGTCCAACAATTATTTCATTCTTTTCGGAATCAATTTTAAGAACATACAAAGCTTCACTGTCTGAAACCTTAATTCCTTTTCGCTGACCAATTGTAAAATTAATAATACCATCATGAACACCAATCACTTTTCCCTCTAAGTTTTTTATATTTCCTTTCTGTAAAGACTCAGGTCTAAATTTTCGAATTACAGATGCATAATCACCATTTGGTACAAAGCAAATATCTTGACTATCTGGTTTATCTGCAACATTCAAATTCAAATTCTTTGCAATTTCTCTTGTTTCATTTTTTAATAATCCACCAAGCGGAAATCTTAAATAATTCAATTGATCTTTGGTTGTATTAAATAAGAAATAGCTTTGATCTCTATTTTCATCAATTGCTCTGTACATGCTAGTTTGATTATCTGAAGTGATACTTTTAACATAATGGCCAGTTATCATTGCATCGGCCTTTAAATCTTTAGACACTTCAAATAAATCTTTAAATTTAACTGTTTGATTACATTGAACACAGGGTATTGGTGTTTCCCCTTTTGAATAACTTTCAATAAAATTATCTATAACGCCTTGTTTGAATTTATTTTGATAATATAAAATTTTATGATCAATATCTAATTTTTGAGCTACACGTTTTGCATCCATTATATCTTGGCCAGAGCAACATTGTTTTGAAGCAGCTACTTCTTTTCCATCATCATAAAGCTTTAAAGTGATACCAATAACTTTATAACCCTCTTTTTTCATCATTCCTGCAACCGTTGATGAATCAACTCCTCCAGACATCGCTACAACAACAGTTGTATCTGAGGGTTTTTTGTTTAGTCCAATAGAATTTAATTCATTATTCATTTGATGGTATTTATACTTAATTCTAATATAAGTTAAGTTAAATGATTTTTGATTTTGAACCAGGCGACAAAGTTTATAATCCAGACAATAAAGAATGGGGAATTGGCCAAGTTCAATCGATAATAAAACAAAAGATTACAGTTAATTTTGAAAATGTAGGAAAAAAAGTGATTAATGCAGAAAATATTGAGCTTAAAAAATTAAATGACCAAAATTAATATACAAACAATTGTTGAAAATTTAATAGATACTTTTTTACATGCTGGTAAAGTTTCATTAGAGCTAAGAAACCGTGGTCTTACGAAAGAAATTAAATCTGACAATACGCCCGTAAGTAATGGTGATATAGAGGTAAATAAAATTATTACAAAAAAAATTAATGAATTAACTCCTCATATTCGAATTGTTTCAGAAGAAACTTCAGATAATAAATCAATAAAAGATCTAAATGATTTTTGGTTAATAGATCCAATTGATGGAACTTACGATTATATAAATAATCTTGATGAATTTACCATTAATGCTGGACTTATAATTGATAAACAACCTGTAGCAGGCTTAATTTATGCACCAGCAAAAAAAAGAATGTTTTATTCTTATGGAAATTCTTTTGCATTTGAACTGATTGATGGAAAACCAGTTAAACTAAATAAGAAAAATAATTTTGATAAAAACAGGATTAAATTTGTTTCTTATTCAAAAAAAATCAAACCTGAAATTGAAAAAATTCATAAAGAATTAAATGTTAAAGAATATGTGAGAATGAAAAGTTCATTAAAATTTTGTGTAATTGCATCTGGAGAGTTTGATGGATACGTAGCTGAACCAAGAGCTTGCGAATGGGATATAGCTGCTGGTCATGCAATACTAAAACATGCTGGTGGAAATGTTACTGATTTTGAAGGAAATGAAATTCTTTATGGAAAAAAAGATTTTAAAAATCCAAGTTTAATTTTAAAAAGTAAGAATATCTTATAATGGATGAACAGTTAAGAATTATACTTATTATTATTGTTTCGGTCTCTATTTTTGGATTAATTGTATTCGTGATGGTGAAAAACTACATTAAAAACAAAATTAATTATTTAGTAAAAAAAGAAAAAGATAAAAAATTAAAGTAATTTTATAATTTTAAGAAAGTCTTCTTTTTCAATATCCATAACTTTTTTTGAAGTTTCAAAATCAAATCCATTTCTTGCTAATAAAGAAATATCCTTTTTATAAAATAAAGATCTATTATCTTCAGTCCGAGCTGGACCAATTCTTTTTTTTTTACAAATCTTTATTGCTGAAAAAAAATCTTGGTCTGAATTTTTATCTCTAATATTATTTACTGTATCTGTTATAAATTTATCATTTATTCCTTTGCCAATTAAATAACTTCGAATTTTGTTAATCGAATTTCCTCTTTGAATCATGCTTTTAGCCTTACTTTCAGAATAAAATTTATCATTAATAAATCTATTTTTTTCTAAATCTGACAGAACAATGTCAATTAAATTGGTAATGTCTTGTTTTTTTACATTGGGAACCGATGTTTTAAGATATTTTTTTAATAAGTAGGTTTTAAGCTGTTGTTTTGAAGGTGCATATTTTTCTACATAAGTAAATGCAAAATTTCTCATTTCCTCAACTGTTACCTCTAAAGTTTTTTTTTTATTTCTTATAGGAATCATGAGTAGATTTAATATAATATATTTTTAAATGATCGAAGAAATTTATAATTATTTCACAATAGAAATGCTCTACTATTGGGTGAATTTGGGTGTTTTACCATTATGGTTAATACTAATTTTTTTTCCAAATTCAAATCTTTCAAGATATTTTGTAACATCAATATTTCCAATTTTAATTTTAAGCGGTTCCTACGTTTTTATTTTATATAAATCATATTTAAACTCATATGATTTTGTTAATAACTTCAGTCTCTATCTTGGTATTGATCGTTTATCTGATTTATTTACAGATAGATCGTATCTTATGATGTTTTGGATTCATTTTATATCGATCAATTTATTTACTGGAGGTTGGATAGTCAGAGACTCCCAAAAACTCTCAATAAATAAAATTTTAGTATCAATCCCACTTATAATTACTTACTTAATTGGTCCTATTGGTTTATTTTTTTATTGGTTGATAAGAATTTTTTATACCAAAAGTATAAATCTTTATGACTAAATCTATAGATTTTTATTTTGATTTTATAAGCCCATATTCCTACATAGCTCATAAACAAATCATTAAATTAAATAAAAGAAATAATTTTAACTACAAACCAATTTTATTAGGTGGTCTACATAATCTTGGTGGCATAACAGCTCCTGCATTTAATGAAAGAAAAATGAAAAATATGAAAAATGATTGTTTATTAATATCTGCAAAAAATAATATCCCTTTTAAGTGGAATGAAAAATTTCCAATTAATTCATTATATTTAATGAGAGGTTTTCTCTTTATTGATGAAAATAAGAAAGAAAAATTTATAGATTGTTGTTTTGATGCTTATTGGAAAGACAATATTGATATCTTAAATGAAGATAATATTAAAAAGATATTGTCTAAATGTGAAATTGATCAAAAAAAATTTAATGAAGGAATTAAAGAAATTAGGATCAAAAATAAGTTAAAAGACTTAACTAGCTTTGCTTTTAATAATGATGTTTTTGGTGCACCAACATTTGTTGTAAATAACAAATTATTTTGGGGACAAGATAGACTTGATTATGCTCTTGAGGAATATAATTCTTAAACAATTTTAAACTTACTTTGTCTGATTGCTCCAAAACCTCCATCAATATGAGATACTTTTTCAAATCCCATATCTTTTAAAGTTTTAGCTGCTAGTGCAGACCTAAGTCCCCCAGCACAAAATAATACCATTTCTTTATTTAAATCTAATTTTCCTTCTTTGAAGTAAGCACTTTCAGGGTCCAGCCAAAATTCAAGCATGCCTCTTGGTATATGAACTGCTCCTTCAACTTTCCCCTCATTTTGAAGCTCTCTTATATCCCTTATATCAATTATATTTGACTTACCCTCTATCATTCTAGAGTGCGCTTCATCAATTGTTATAGTTTTTATCTCTTTTAAAGCCTTATCTACTAATTCTGATGAAGATGTTATTTTCATTTATATAATATTTAAGATAAATATTATTATATAACAATATTTTTTTTATGAAAAATAAAACTATCAATAAAAAAAATTTTTTTTCTAAATTTATAGCAAAAATTGTAAGAAAGTTTGGTTATGAAATAATAGATCAAGCTAACTTAAAAATCCCCGGAACTAACACTCTTGTAAGTGAAAATTTAAGTAAAAGTGGAGAGAAATCTATTACTGTACCTTTAGGTAGTACTAAAATAACAAATAAAATTAGTAGTCTATCAATAATAATTAGATCTTACACTTTTGGTGATAAAGATAATGATCAAGTAATGCTAGATCAAAGCAAAAAGAGAATTTTTGATGCACCAAAAATTGAATATACTCTAAGAACAATAAAATCTGTAATCAAATCATGCGAGTTAGCAAAAAGTAAATTTAAAGATTTAAAAATAAAAATATTTATTACTGATGATAAATCAAATGATGAAAATCTTTCAAAAATTAGTAAAATTCTTAATATCACAGATATAGAAACAAAATTGATTAATATTAATGAAAATGAATTCATTAATGAAATTAGTTCTACAGATATAGAGGGTAAAGAAATTTCAAAAAATATGATCTCAAATATGAGAAATATTTTAAAATCTATCCAAATAGCTGAAAATGATGATTCAGATTTATTCTACTTTTTAGAGGATGATTACATACATACAGCTGACTCAATATCAGAGATGCTTTTTACATATGAAAAAATAAGTTCACAACTAAGTAAAGAATTATTTTTATGTCCTGCGGATTATCCTTACCTATATTCTACAGTAGATAATACAAAATTATTCTTTGGAAATATGAGACATTGGAGAACGGTCAACGAGAGTTTAATAACATTTTTAACAAGTAAAAAAATGATAAAAAAATATTTAGATGATCTTAAATTAATGGGTTCCAAAAGACATCACCCAATGGAATTTAAACTGCATAAAATTTACGAAAAAGAATATTGCTTATCACCCATTCCTTCGCTAGCAATGCATGCCACAAATATTAATTCAATATATGGTTTGCCTCCAAATTTTGACTGGAAAAAAATTTGGGAAGAAAATACACCTTAAATAAAAAAAAGCCCCTTGAGGGAGGGGCTCTTTTGTTTTACTAACTAGAGGAAGCAAATCTTTAAGGGGCTCTCCGTATGAGTAACGTTGCGGATACACAGAGAGCGGAGAACCCCTTTATTGTTAACAATTAGTCACGAATTGCATAAGCAATTACACCAGTTTCAGTAACATCAGTTCCTTTGGTTTCACCTTCTTTACTTAACCTTAGGCCAATAGTTGCTTTCATAAAGCTGAACACAATGTAAGCTACTATAAATACAAATATGTTTACTGATAAAACTCCAATCAACTGTGAACTGAAAACCGCATCAGAATTTGTAGCTGGAACTATTAGTGTTCCCCAAATTCCTGCAAACAAGTGGGCTGGTATTGCACCTACTACATCATCAATTTTCATTGAGAATAATAGTTTAGTACCATAAACCACTATTAAACCACCTACAGCACCAATTAAGATTGCCGCAAAAGGTGATGGAGCTAACGGTTCAGCCGTTACTGCAACTAATCCACCAATACATCCATTTAACATTTGGACAACATCAGTTTTACCAAAATGTAATCTTGTGATAATAGCAGCACCAATAACACCACCTGCACCTGCTAAAAATGTGTTCATGAAAATAGTTGATACAGCAATTGCATCAACAGCAGTTCCCATAGCTAATTGTGAACCACCATTAAAGCCAAACCAACCTAACCATAATATAAATACTCCAATTGTTACTAATGGAATTGATGAAGCTGCAAACGGCTTAAGTGGAGCCGGCGCACCAGACTTCATAAATCTTCCAAGTCTAGGTCCAATTATGATAGCACCAGCTAAAGCAGCTGCACCACCAGTTGAGTGTACAAGGGTTGAACCAGCAAAATCAGAAAAACCTAACTCTGCTAACCAGCCTCCTCCCCACTGCCAACCCATTACGATTGGATAAATAATTCCTGAAAGAATTGCAGCAAATACGAAAAATGGCCATAACTTAATTCTTTCAGCCATTGTGCCTGATACAATAGAAACTGTTGTTGCACAGAATACCATTTGGAAATACCAATCTGAACCATCTGAATAACCAGTATCTACAGCA
>QCQC01000008.1 GCA_003212295.1 Pelagibacteraceae bacterium AG-447-E22
ACTCTTGCTCCATTCTTTGCTGCAGCATAAGCACTTGCCAAACCTGAAGGACCTGTACCTGCAATTAATAAATCACAATATTCATACTTGTGTTCGTATCTTTCTTTGTCATGCTCAGTAGAAGCTACTCCAAGACCTGCTGCTTTTCGAATAAATGGCTCATAAATTTTATACCAAAAGCTTTTAGGCCACATAAAAGTTTTGTAATAAAATCCAGCAGGTAAAAAAATCTTTAAGAAATTGTTTATTGCTCCTACATCGAAATTTACACTAGGCCAACAATTTACACTTTTTGCTTCTAATCCCTCAAAAAGCTCCTGTTCTGTAGCTTTTATGTTCGGTTCAGTTTCACCATTCCTATATAATTGAACTATTGCATAAGGTTCATCTACCCCAGCTCCAAAAAAACCTCTAGGTCTATGATATTTAAAACTTCTTCCAATTAAATGAACGCCATTTGCAATTAAAGCTGAGGCTAGAGTATCCCCCTCATATCCAAAATAAGTTTTGCCATTAAATTTAAATGTAAGTTTTTTATTTCTGTTAATCAGTCCAATATTTTCTAATCTATAACTTTGTGACATTAAGAAATTTCCTCATTAGCTTTTAGTGTATTAAAAATTTCATGAGTTGCTGTATCTCTTTCAACTTTTATCCATTGCCTACATCCTGATAAATGCTGCCATAATTCCCAATGTTTTCCTCTAAGACTTTTTCTGTTGTAAACAAAATTATTCCATTCTTCATCTGTAACTTCTTTGCCTAGCTCAGGTCTTTTAACACTAGCATCACCACCGTAAGAAAATTCATTTTGAGATCTCATTCCACAATGTGGACATTTAATATGAAGCATTTATGAAATCCAAGTTTTTGTGCCAAGGCCCTTTTCATCTAGTAAGTGACCTGTATTAAATCTATTTAAATTATATCCTGCGTTTAATTCATGAACTCTATCTTGAGCAATAGTATGAGCGAAAGTCCATCCGGATGCTGGTGTCGCTTTAAAACCACCGTAACACCAACCGCAATTCAAATATAATCCTTCAATATGAGTTTTATCTATAATTGGTGAGCCATCCATAGACATATCCATTATTCCACCCCAAGTTCTTAGCATTTTTAATTTACTTAAGAACGGCATCATTGCAATTCCCTCTGTTAAAACATGTTGAAGTGTTGGAAGGTTTCCTCTTTGTGCATAGCTATTATATCCATCTAAATCACCTCCCATAACCATTTCACCTTTGTCCGATTGACTTATATAAAAATGTCCAGCACCAAAAGTAACTACTTTATCCAAAACTGGTTTTACTGGTTCAGAAACACATGCTTGTAAAAGATGAGTTTCAATAGGTAATGTCATATTTAATTTTTCAGCTAAAATATTTGTACTTCCAGCAACACATAACCCAATTTTTTTTGCTTTAATGTTTCCACGCGATGTTCTTACTCCCTGAATTTTTCCACTTGAAACATCGAATCCAATTACCTCACAATTTTGAATTATATCAACACCCATTGAGTCTGCCTGACGAGCGTAACCCCATGCTACCGCATCATGTCTTGCTGTACCAGCGCTTGGTTGCATAAGTCCACCAAAAATTGGAAATCTTACATTTTCAGAAAAGTCTGCCATAGGGATAATTTCTTTTACTTGTTCTCTGTTTAAAAGTACTGCATCAATTCCATTTAAGCGCATTGAATTTCCTCTTCTTGCATAAACATTCATCTGTGCATCAGAATGAGCGAGATTAATAATTCCTCTTGGAGAAAACATAACGTTGTAATTCAAATCTTGGCTCATCTTTCTCCAAAGATCCATTCCAAATTCACTAAACAATGCATTGTCATCATGCATATAATTTGACCTGATTATTGTAGTATTACGGCCAACATTTCCACCACCGATCCAACCTTTTTCTATGATAGCAACATTTGTAATATTGTGCTCTTTTGCAAGATAATAAGCAGTAGCCAAACCATGACCTCCGCCTCCAATAATAACTACATCATATTCATTCTTTGGAGTCGGGTCTTTCCAAGCCAAATCCCAGTTTTCGTGATTGGAAAATGCATTTTTAACTAGACTAAATATTGAGTATTTTTGCATGAATAAATTTTATAATAAAGAATATAAATAGTTCATATTTTTTTTATATATAATTTTTAGATATTTCCAAAGCCTCTAAAAAGAGATACTAATCAGGCGTTTTAATTTAAATAAAAACTTCAAATGGCGAAAATTAAATCTGATATAGAAATAGCTAGAAAAGCTAAAATGAAGCCAATCAATAAAATTTTAGCTAAAATCAATGTCCCAGATAAAAGTAGTGCTTTTAGCCCGATGGGCAGACATATAGCTAAAATAAATTTTGAATTCTTGGACAAATTAAAGAAAAAAAAAGATGGTAATTTAATCTTAGTCACTGCAATTACTCCTACCCCGGCCGGTGAAGGAAAAACAACAACTTCAGTAGGTTTAAATGATGGTTTAAATAAAATTGGAAAAAAATCTATCGTTTGTCTAAGAGAGCCAAGTTTAGGTCCATCATTTGGAATGAAAGGTGGTGCAGCTGGTGGAGGTTACGCTCAAGTTGTTCCTATGGAACAAATAAATTTACATTTCACTGGCGACTTTCATGCAATAACGTCAGCACACAATTTATTGTCAGCAATGATTGATAATCATATCTATTGGGGAAACAAACTAAATATTGATGAAAATAGAATTGTTTGGAAACGTGTAATGGATATGAATGACCGTGCGCTTAGATTTATTGATATCAATACAAGTGGAGTAGCAAAAGATTTTAAGAGAGTCGATGGTTTTGACATAACTGTTGCATCAGAGGTAATGGCAATATTCTGTCTATCTAATGACTTGAGTGATTTAGAAAAAAAAATTGGGAACATCACGATTGCTTACAATAAAGAGGGAAATCCTCTTTACGCAAAAGATCTTAATGCTCATGGTCCAATGACAGTTTTGTTAAAAGAGGCAATAAGACCAAACGTTACTCAAAGTTTAGAAAATAACCCTGCAATTATTCATGGAGGTCCTTTTGCAAATATTGCACATGGATGTAATTCTGTCATTGCAACTAAAACAGCACTTAAATTATCGGATTATGTAGTTACTGAAGCAGGTTTTGGTGCCGATCTTGGCGCTGAAAAATTTTTAGATATTAAATGTAGAAAAGCTGGTCTTACTCCTAGTTGTGTAGTTATCGTTGCTACTATTAGAGCTTTAAAAATGCATGGAGGTGTAGAAAAAGAGGATTTAAAAAATGAAAATGTAGAAGCATTAAAAAAAGGATTAGTAAATTTAGAGAGACATATTCTAAATATAAAACAATTCGGTTTAGAACCTATTGTAGCAATAAATCATTTTGCATTAGATACTGAAAAAGAGGTTAAAACAGTTCTAAAATTTTGTGAAAATATGAAAGTCGAAGTAAGTGAGTGTAAACATTGGGCAAAAGGTGGGAAAGGAACAACTGACCTAGCAAAAAAAGTTGTTAAAATTTGTAATAATAAAAAAAGTAAAAATAAATTTCAATTTTTATATAAAGATGATCTCAAATTATGGGACAAGATTGAATTAATTGCTAAAAAAATTTACAAAGCTAGCAATATTACAGCTAGTGATGATGTTAAAGATCAATTAAAAATTTTTGAAAATAATGGTCATGGACATTTACCAGTATGTATTGCAAAAACACAGTATAGTTTTTCTACAGATCCTAAACTTAAAGGTGCACCTTCTAACCATGAAATACCAATTAGAGAGGTAAGATTATCTTCTGGAGCTGAATTTGTAGTAGTTGTTTGTGGATCAATAATGACAATGCCAGGCTTACCAAAGGTTCCAGCAGCCAACTCAATTAAACTTAATAAAAAAGGTGAGATTGAAGGTTTATTTTAAATTTTTAATTTTTTATTTTTAATTATCGTTCTAATCAAATTTACCATCAGCGGTACTTTACTTTTATCTATTTTTTTTAAGATAAAAGGAGCAATTTCTCTAACAAGCTGCTCTCCTTCAACAGTATCATTTGGCATAAATTTTTTTTTTGCTGTCTTGAATGTATATCCTTTTCCTAAATAATTTCCCATTTTACTATTTCTTCCTCCTGCAGCACTCACATAAAGATCTCCTGTTCCAGCGAGTCCCAAAATTGTCTCTTCTTTCCCCTTAAAATACTTTGTGAGATATCTCATCTCAATTATAGATTTTTGAAATAAATTTGAGGATATATTTAAACTTTGTCCAGCTCCTATTATCATTGAGTATATATTTTTTATAGCTGAACAAATTTCTACTCCAATCACATCTTTTGAAAATTCAGTGAGATAATATTTTGTAGAAATTCTCTTTCCAATTTTCTTTGCAAAATTAATACTCTTATTAGCGATTACAACACTTGTTTGATTTTTTCTTGCTAATTCTTTTGCTAAACATGGGCCTTTCAAAACAGATATATTTCTAGTTCCAGAAACTTTTCTAAGTTGTTCAGAAATTGTTAAAATTCTATTACTTTTTTTTTCATACTTGAGACCTTTAGTAAGTACTAAAATTGGGGTTTTAACATTACTGTCTTTTAGCTCTTTTCCAATAAAATCTATCCCGGGTAAACTTAGGGCAATTACTATAAGATCAAATCTTTCCCTCAATAAATTCTTAGAGAATTTCTTAAATTTTAACTTCTTAGAAAGCTTTACTTTTAAAGCTGAATGAAATTTTTTTTTAGTTGATAAGTCCCTTATAAATTTTTTGCTATATGGTTCAGTAATTGTGACATCATTTTTGTTTTCTAAACATGGGATTGTAAAAGCTGAACCCATAGCACCACCGCCAATAACTAATATTTTTTTCATATTACTCTAGATTTAAAATCATCTTATAAATACAACACATACGTGAAAAAAAACGTTATTTGTTAATTTTCATAATATTTGAGTATTTTATTTTAAATTTCATTAATTTGTTAGTAAAATAAATTTAAAATTTACAAAATATCATATGACTAAAGTAGCAATTATAGGAGCTGGGCCATGTGGACTGTCTATGCTCAGAGCGTTTGAGTTAGCTGAAAAGAATGGCGAGAAGATCCCAGAAATAGTTTGTTTTGAAAAGCAAGAAGATTGGGGAGGATTATGGAACTATAATTGGAGGACTGGTTCTGATCAATATGGAGACCCGGTTCACAATAGCATGTACAGATATCTTTGGTCTAATGGACCGAAAGAGTGTTTGGAATTTGCAGATTATTCGTTTGATGAACATTTTGGAAAACCTATTCCATCTTTTCCTCCTAGAGCAGTTTTATATGACTATATCATTGGAAGAGTAAACAAAGGAAAATTGAAAAATAAAATCAAGTTTAATACTAGAGTAGTAAATACAATTTATAAAAATGATAAATTTGAAGTTAGTTATCAAGATAAAGTTAACGATAAAATATTGAAAGATAATTTTGATTTTGTTGTAGTGTCTACTGGACATTTTTCAGTTCCTTTCATTCCGGAATATGAAGGAATGAATTCTTTTCCTGGAAGAATTATGCATTCCCATGATTTTAGAGATGCAGAGGAATTTAGAAATAAAAACGTAATTGTTTTAGGAAGTAGTTATTCCGCTGAAGATGTGGCACTTCAATGTAATAAATATGGAGCAAAAAGCGTAACTATTGGATACAGACATAATGCAATGGGATTTAAATGGCCGAAAGGAATGAAAGAAGTTCATTACCTAGATAGATTAGATGGGAAAAAAGCAATTTTTAAAGACGGTACAGAACAAGAAGCAGATGTTGTAATTTTATGCACTGGTTATCTTCATCATTTTCCTTTTTTAGAAGAAAATTTACAATTAAAAACTAGAAACAGGCTTTATCCACCAAAACTATACAAAGGGGTGGTATGGCAAGATAATCACAAACTTTTATATCTTGGTATGCAAGACCAGTTTCATACATTTAATATGTTTGATTGTCAGGCTTGGTACGCAAGAGATGTGATAATGAATAAGATTAAAGTTCCAAATGATAAAGAAATCGAAAGTGATATTAATAAATGGGTTGCTATGGAAGAAAAGTTAGAAAATCCAGATCAAATGATTGACTTTCAAACTGAATATACAAAAGAACTTCATGAAATGTCTGATTATCCAAAAATTGATTTTGAATTAATTAGAAAACATTTTAAAGAGTGGGAACATCATAAAGTTGAAGATATTTTAACTTACAGAAATAAGTCTTTTTCTTCACCTGTAACAGGATCTGTTGCTCCAATTCATCATACTCCTTGGGCAACTGCTATGGATGATTCATTAAAAACTTTTTTAGATAAATAAATTAGAATTAATCAATACCTAGGTGCTTTTTTCTTTTTTGAACATAAGTTCTAATTAAATTATCAAATATTAAACCAATAAACGCAACACAAATACCAAGCGTTAATCCAATTCCTGCGCCATTTTTATCTGATAGTGCTTTTAGAATGTATTGACCTAAGTCCTCAGTTCCAATGAACGCTCCAATAATAACCATAAATAATGCAAATACAATTGTTTGATTTAAACCTAGCATCATATGTGGAAATGCTAGAGGAAATTCTATTTTAGTTAATCTTTGAAATTTATTTACACCTGACATGGTTGCCGCATCATGTAAAGCAGTTGGAACACTTCTAAGTCCCTCAATAGTATATCTTGTTGCTGGAATAGTTGCATAAACAATAACAGCTATTAAGACTGATGTATCAGTAATACCGAAAAGCATCATTACTGGAATTAAATAAACAAAAGATGGAAATGTTTGAAAAATATCACACACACCTAACATAAAATTAGCTGAGTGTTTATTCTGAAAACATAAAGTTCCAACAGTAAATCCAATTATACAAGAAACTATTACACCAAAAGTTGCCATGTAAGTTGTGACCAAAGCTCTGTCCCACCAAGGACTTAGGGCTATAAATAATGTTAATCCACAAACAACTAAAGCTGAACGAACCCCTCCAATTAAATATCCTGCTCCTACAACTAAAACTAAAGTAGCAACAGCTGGCATTCTTAAATACAAAGCTCTCATTGGTTGAAGAACTTCTACAATTAACCATGTATTGAAAGCTTTTATATAAACAAAAAAAGTATCAAAAATCCAATCTACCCCTTTGTTCCAAAAGTCAGCTGTTGATATTCCTTTATTATGTGGAACCTCGAATAAATAATTAAATCCCTGTTTGAAATAAAAAGACCCTAAATAAGCCAGTACAATTCCAATAAAAACTGCAATACCAAAATATATTGCATTTTTGTTTCTCTCATAAAAAGTTAGATTACCAAAATAATCTACTTGCTTATTTGCCCATGCAAGAGACATTTTATCTAATAATATTGCAATTAAACTAATACAAAGACCTGCCTCTAATGCTAGTCCAATATTTAACTGATTCAACGCTAACAATAAATTAAACCCTAAACCTTTTGCACCAATAAAGGCTGATATAACTGCCATTGAAAAACAAACCATAATTACTTGGTTTACCCCAATTAAAATATCTCTTCTCGCTGTTGGAATTAATACTTTAAACATTAGTTGCCAATTATTACATCCACTCATTCTGCCAGCTTCAATAACTTCTGGTGGCACAGCTCTTAAACCTAGAAGTGTCAATAATATCATTGGAGGAACAGCGACAATCATAGTTATGATTACGGCAGCATGATCACCAACTCCAAATAGGACAAGTGCTGGCACTAAAACAGCATATTGAGGCATTGTCTGCATCACCAATAATATTGGATACAAAGCTTTTTCAACACGCTTGTTTTTAAACGCTGCGATTCCTAAGCCCAGACCAAAAACAAATGATAATGGTGCTGCTACTAATATAAAAGAGAGAGTTTGCATTGAAGGTTTCCATTGACCAAATATAGAAATATAAACCATTACTAGTCCTGCAAATAGAGCCAAACCTTTTCCGCTTAATTGATATGCCAGTATAGCTGCTCCGGCTGCAACTATTGTCCAAGGAAGACCAGGCATTTTTGCCCAAGAATTAGAACCAACAAAATCCCAACTTGTAAATGCTACAATAGTTTTAAGACCTCCTAATAAAATATCTCTGATTAATTCAATCAGAAAAGTCATGACTGAAGTTATTTCTCTTGTTATCTGAAGAACTAAAGGTCTAGTTTTGTACGATTGAGTATCTTCATTCCAAAACTCCATCGGTAGCCATTCATTCATTAAAAAAAATAATGAGTCATTTATCCAGATAGGTAGCCACCCAAGTAATGGGGGCAATCTCCAAAAGACATCAAAAGGATAATATCTTACTTCTTTACCTAAAAAAATATAGAAACTTTGATTAGGATCTTTTACAAACTCCGCTTGACCACGTATAAATTTATATGTTTCTGGAACTTCGATTGCAAAACATAATCCAAAAAAAACAATTAACAAAAATAACCATTGAAATGCTTTTGGATATTTTTTTATATATTCCATAATTTAATTACTATTTTTTCGTCCTCCAAAAACTGTATTAATTATCCTTGTTGGATTAATAGAGCCGACAATTTTATTGTTACCATCTATAACAGCTACTGCTTTATCTTGAGAAAGAATTTTTTCAGCTACGTTTTCTATGGTTTCATCTTTAAAAACTTTTAATTCACTCAAATCTTTAATATCAGATTTATCCATCACATCTTCAATTAATAAAACTTTTTCTCTAGGCACCTCTTCAGTGAATTTTCTTACATATTCGGTTGCTGGATTTAAAACAATATTAGCTGGTGTATCTAATTGCTCAATTATACCATCTTTCATAATTGCAATACGATCAGCTAATTTTAAAGCTTCATCAAAATCGTGTGTTATAAACATAATTGTTTTTTGTAATTTTTCTTGGAGTCTTAAGAATTCATCTTGCATTTCTTTTCTAATTAGAGGGTCTAGAGCAGAGAATGGTTCATCTAAAAACCATATATCTGGTTCAACAGCTAATGATCTTGCTATTCCTACTCTTTGTTGTTGTCCACCTGAAAGCTCTCTGGGAAAATAGTTCTCTCTACCTTCAAGACCTACTAATTTAACCATATCCATAGCTTTACTAATACTATCTTCAATTTCTATTCCTTTAATTTGAAGTGGAAAAGCAATATTTTCCACCACAGTCTTGTGTGGTAGTAAAGCAAAACTTTGGAAAACCATCCCCATTTTATTTCTCCTAAGATCTATCAATTCTTTGTTGTTTAATTTTAATAAATCTTGACCTTCGATATAAATTTTTCCGCCTGTAGCATCTGTTAATCTAGAAATACATCTTAATAATGTTGATTTTCCTGAGCCAGATAAACCCATTACAACTAGCATCTCTCCTTTTGCTACTTCAAATGAAGCATTGTTCACACCTACGATGCATCCATTTTCTTGAAAAGTTTTAGCATCAACATTACCGTTAGATTCTTTAAGCATTTTTTTGGCATTTGCTCCAAAAATTTTAAAAACATTTTCACATTTGATTACTGAGTTAGACATAAATTTTAATAACGTTATATGATATTAAGATAAAATTAAATCTATATAATTATTTTTCCTCCTTAAAAATTTTTAATAAAATATACCCTTGTGTCAATTCCTGTACTCAAAAAACTCAATGCTTCGCCACTGACGGTAATTGATTCATTAACTCCAACATTTTTTCCACTAACTGTAAAACCTGCAAAACACTTATTTTTTTCTGTGTTCCACTCAACAAATGTATCACTTATTTTATTTCCATTAATTGTATAAATTTCATGTGCTCGAAAATTTAAAAAGTTCGCACCCATTATTGCTCTTTGGGGAATAAGTTTTGTGGCTTTACAGACTTGTTCGTATACCTCATCTGTTAATTTGTAATGATCAGTACCATCAAAAGTTACTAATATTCCCGAAGGAAGTTTTGATATTAGTTGACTTAATTTCTTTTCCTGAGCTTTTCTTTCTTCCTCTAATTTCATTTTTTTAACTAATTCATCACCTTCTCCAAACATAATATTTAAAACAAAAAAAGATGAAATTATAATTAAAATCAGAATTAATAAACCACCAGTTTGTTTTACAAACTCTGGCAATTCTTTAATTTTATTAAAATAATTTTCCTTCAACATTACTCCTGCAACTTTCCATTTTTCCAAGTCCCCGTTTTTTGTGTTCCATCAGAAGAAGTAAAAGTTCCTAATCCATTCATAAACCCTTTGGCCCACTCTCCTTCATATGTTGATCCGTCAGGAAAGGTTAAAATACCTTTGCCGCTCCATTCACTGTTCTTAAATTCACCTTTGTAAATATATCCATTAGGCCAAGTCTCAATACCCTGGCCATTTTTTTTTGTTTCTAACCACTCACCTTCATATGTGGTTTTATCTGTGTAAACCCATTTACCAAAACCATTTTCACAATTTCCTTCTTTACATCCTGTGCTACGTGCTAAAGCAGAAGAAACAAATAATAAACTTATAATCAAACTTATTAAAAATTTTTTCATATTTATATCTTACACAAATTGATTAAAAAAAAAATCAGACTTTTTCCCTCATCTTACAGGAATAAAAAGTAATATCCTTTTCAGAATTTTCACTTTTAATATTTTTTGTAATTTCATGAACTAACTCACCTGTTTTTCTATCAATTATGCCTGACTCTGAATAGTTAGAATCTTTATCAATTGCTTTAAATAAAATTACATCTTTATTCACAACTTTAACATTAAGCTTTAAAGTTTCAGAGAGAAATGATGATAATCCATTAATATCAAGATTTTCAGGTTGTTGTGATTTAATTTCAAATTTACTTAAATCTTTTTCTTTCAAATCTTTGGCCAAAAATACTTGATAGTTATATTCTGAATTCTTGATTATTTTTTTTTCTAGTTCACATTTAAAAGTAAGGTTTATATTTTCTTGTATATTAATGTTTTTCGCTAATGACTGATTTAAGAATAATAAACTTATTAATACACCTAGATAATATTTAATCATGAAATCTGAATTAAAAAAAATCTCCCCCAACTTAGTTGGGGGAGATTAATAAATTTAGTTTTAATTTACCTTATTTAGTAAATTTTTTCCAAACTTTCTCATTATCAGCTAACCATTTTTTGGCAGCATCTTCATGAGTCATTTTGTCAATATCTACTAAAGCAGCCATTGCTCCTATATGACTTGTAGTAAATGACATTTTTTTGAAAACCGCTGCTGCATTTGGATGAGTTTTTGGAAAATCCTCATGCACTGCTTTTTTCAAATAGCCATCTGGAGAACCACATTTTCCATCTCCACCGTCTTCTGGTCTGCAGCCTGCTGTGTAAGGAGGAAAGTCAATAAATGTAAAACCAGCACCATCTGTAAAGTTTGGTGTCCAGTTAAATATAATAGTTCCTCTTCCTTCTTTTTCAGCTGCTACTAATTCAGCCCAAAGTGCATCAGCACTTCCAGCGAACTTAACCATCCAAAGATCACCTAATCCCAAAGCATCTACTCTTTGAGGAATTAAATCACCATGCCAAGTTTGTGGACCTTCTAACATACGTCCTTTTCCACCTGAGTCAGGTGTTACAAAGTTTTTAGCACAGTCTGGATTTTTTAAAGCTGTCCAGTCTGGTAGACCTGGGCATAATCCTTTTTCAACAACCCAATTAGGATAACCCATATCCTCAAGTGTTCTTGCTTCATGATCACCCCAATCTAATAAACCACCTTTATCCAAAGCAGTTGTGAATGATTTACCAAATGCAGACTCCCATACTTCGTGAGAAATAGTTACGTCTCCAATTCTGATTGACTCATAAACAGCTTGTGAGTCAGCATTAACATAACTCACGTTGTTTCCCATACTTTCAAAAATTCCACCAATAACGTAAGCCATTACAATTTGGCTAGACCAGTTATGTGTTGGAATTACTATAGGGGCACTGCTATCGCCTGATTTTTTTGCAGTTTTATCTCCTCCACCCATGAAGAAAACAAGACCCGCAATAACAACAATTGCACCGATTAGTAACGGTAATTTGTTTTTCATTTTTTCCTCCTAGTACTAGTTTTATCTTAATAGTATGTGCTTTACTTATAGGATAGTCAACAACAAGATATTTATATAATATGAATACAAAATTATAAAAATGTCGCTAACTACTTTAGATATTAAAGAGCCGGGTCTAAATGTACTACCACCTGGAGTTGAAAGGCACACAGTAAATGCAGGTGGATTAACTGGTTTGCAAATTTTTCCTGATGATGAAATAGAAATTATCAATGATGAGGGAAATCAAATTTGTGAAATAATTTGTTTTGATAAAGACGGAAAATCTGAACTTGGAATTTTAAATCTTAAAGAAAATAGTAAAAAAAGTTTTATTAAGGAAATACTTAGTAGAAAAGACGAAAGTTCTTTAGTCACAAATCTTCAATTAAAGAAAAGAAATTTAGACATAAATAAATCTAAATCATCTATTCTTTTTGATGACAAAACACCAAGTGGCGAAAAAATAAAAATAAAATCAAAAGATAAATGCTACGTAATTTTTTCAGCTCCACAAAATGATATGTTGGTCAGTGAACAAAATCCTTCAAGTGATTTAACAATATTTATAAAAAGAGCAAAAATTGTTAATGATAAAGAATTATCTATTATACCCGATCCAGTTTTTGAACCAAATTATGAGGAAAATATTGATAGGGAAACTTCAATTTCTTATCAAGTTAAAGAAGGTGATTACATTCAGGTTATTAGTCCAGCAGGAAGACAATGTTCTGACTTCGTGGCATTTGATACTAGAAAGCTAGACAAAAAAATTGAAAAAGGTCTTGATTGGCAAACAACAAGAACTTTTATGGGTAATACTTTTCCTGGACCAGGATTATTTTCAAAATTTTATGATACAGATCACGAACCATTGGTTGAAGTAATTAGAGATACTGTAGGTAAGCATGACACGTTTAACCTAGCTTGTACTTCTAAATATTATGAAGACGCTGGTTATTTTGGTCATCCAAATTGTTCTGACAATCTTACAAATTCAATGTCTAAATATGGTGTTCAAAAACAAAAAGGCTGGCATGCAATCAACTTATTTTTCAATACTTCTGCTTCAGGATTAAATTCTGTTATTTCTGATGAGTCATTTGCAAGACCAGGTGACTATGTAATGTTTAGGGCTTTAAAAGATCTAACCATTGGAACTACTGCATGTCCAAGTGATATAGATGCATGTAATTCATGGAATCCAACTGATATTTTTGTTAGAACTTATGACAAAAAAAAAGAATTTTCAAAATCATTTGCTTTTAGAATGAAAACAGACTCAGAAAAAAAACTTACTAGAAATTCTGGTTTTTATGAAAGAACCTCAAAATTAACTAGAAATTTTATTGATGCTCGAGGTTTTTGGTTACCAAATGATTATACTAAACATGGTGTAGTTGAAGAATATAATGCGTGTAGAGAAAAAGCTGTCCTAATTGATTTGTCTTCATTGAGAAAATTTGAAATTATCGGACCTGATGCTGAAGAGTTAATGAATTATACATTAACAAGAAACATCAAAAAACTTTCTATCGGTCAGGTAGTTTATTCTGCAATGTGTTATGAAAACGGAATGATGTTTGATGATGGTACATTATTAAGATTAAGTGAAACTGGTTTTAGATGGATTTGTGGCGATGAATATGCTGGTCAATGGTTAAAAGAAATAGCTAAGAAAAAAAACTTTAAAGTAAATGTAAAAAACTCAACAGATCAAATTAGTAACGTTTCTATTCAAGGACCTAAGAGCAGAGAAATCTTAAAAAAAATAATTTTTACTCCTCCTACCCAACCATCGATAGATGAATTAGAATGGTTTAGATTTACAATTTGTAGAGTTGAGGAACTTCAAGGTATTCCATTAATTGTTTCAAGAACAGGTTATACTGGTGAGCTTGGTTATGAAGTTTGGTGTCATCCAAAACATGCACCTACTGTTTGGGATAAACTTATGGAAGCTGGAAAAGAACATGGTTTGATACCTGCAGGATTTGCAGCTTTAGACAAATTAAGAATAGAGGCAGGTTTAATTTTATTTGGTAATGAATTTGATGGTCAACAAGATCCTTTTGAAGCAGGAATTGGTTTTGCAGTCCCACTTAAAACTAAAGAGGAAGATTTTATAGGAAAAGAAATTTTAAAAGAAAGAAAGGCTAATCCGCAAAAAAAACTTGTCGGTTTGGAGCTTATCGGTAAAGAACATGCGGGCCATGGTGATTGTGTACATGTTGGAAGATCACAGGTTGGTATAGTGACAAGTGGCTGTTTATCAACAACTCTTAATAAAAATATAGCACTTTGCAGAATAGACACTCAATATTCTGAACCTGGAACAGAAGTTGAGGTTGGAAAAATTGATGGTCATCAAAAAAGAATTACTGCTAAAGTTGTGCTATTCCCGCATTTTGATCCGAAGAAAACAAGAGTAAGATCTTAATGACAAAAACAACTAAAGATTTATTGGAATTTTGGGAAGATCAAATGAAACTTTCTCATACTTCAAGTAATTATTTTTTTAGAAAGTCACCTTCTCATTACCATATGATGCTTCTAGTAATGCATGCTTTTAAATATAAAGAAAATCTAACTGTAGAAGAATTAAAAACTAAACTATTTAAAACTTCACGACCAAAATCAGCTTTAATGATAAATGAAGCATGTGAAAAAGGCTTTTTTTATTTAGAAAAAACTTCTGGTGATCAAAGAAAAAAACATATCAAACCTAGTGATGCATTTATTGAGGAATTCAATCAATATCTGGCAACTCTTAAAAATCTAAGTTTCTAAGGTTAAGTAATTAATTACTTATATATTTTATATATATAAAAAATTATATATTTACGTCGCATGAAAAATAAAGATGTGAATATGTCATTACCGACAAAAGCAAAAGTAGTTATAATCGGTGGAGGTATCCACGGTTTAAGTACTGCATGGAAATTATCAGAAACTTATAAAAATCCTGGTGACATCATAGTTTTAGAAAAAAAAGATACTGCTGCTGGTGCAAGTGGAATAGCTTGTGGTGTAGTAAGAAATAATTATTTTCAACCAGCAATGAGAGAATTAATGGCTCATTCAGTTTCTGTTTGGGAAAGTGATCCAAAAGCATTTAAATATAATCCAGTTGGCTATTTACAAATATCACCTGAAGTAATGCATGAAGATGTTGCAAGTATTTATAAACAACAAAAAGCAATAGGATATGAGTCTACATTTATAGAGGGTGAAAAAGATTGTGCTAATTATATGAAAGGTATTTTCGATGATTGGCAAGCACAAGGTATTACGTCTATTCTTCACGAGAAAAAAGGTGGATATGCATTTAACAAAGACTCAATAAAAGCTCTTGAAAATAAATCTACATCGAATGGTGTTCAAGTTATGAAAGGCGTAAAAGTTACAGGTTTTAAAAGAGGAAGTAATAGTAAAGCAGTGACAGGTGTTGAAACTGATAAAGGTACTATTGATTGTGAACAAGTAGTTATTGGAGCAGGACCATGGGCTAGAGATTTCTGGAACATGTTAGAATTACCTAAAACTGCAAATATCAAAGGTAAAGATGGAAAAATGCATGTTACTGATATGTGGACTTACTGGATGCTACAAGAAGGTGTTATTGGAGTTGAGCCAGATTTTTTGAAAACAAATGATGGTAAACAACCACCTGTAGTTCACGTTGACTCCACAGCTCCATTATATTCAGATAAAACAAAAAAATTAATTACAGATAAAATTTGGGGAATTTATTACAAACCAGATATTGAAGGTTTAGGTGTTCAAGGTGGAACGTCTCCTTACATTGTTAAAAAACATTTTGATGAAGTAAATGTTGACCCTTATGGAATAGAGTCGCCTGAATATCAAACTACAGATGCATTTAGTGAAATGTGGTGTTCAGCATTAGCACACTGTCAAAAAAGATTTGAGGGAAAATCAGATTTATATAGAAAAGGTCCTTCAGGAGGTCTTGGATGTATGACACCAGACTCGTTTCCAATCTTCGATAGATTTTTTGAAAACGTTTATATGATTGCAGATGCAAATCATGGATATAAAATGATTGGAGTTGGAGAACTTGTAGCAAAAGAAATTCTTGGTACTGAAAGTGATTTATTGAAACCGTTTAGATTCAACCGTTACGAGAAGGGAGAGCTTCACCCTACTTCGAACAGTCCGTTCCCTTGGAGTTAAACTTCAAGCCTAGACACAAATAAAATTTTCAGCTACGTTTGAATAAATATAATTCATTGAGGGGAAAATGACTGATCTAGAAAAACATGTTAACCGTCCGGGAAGAGACAAATTAGTAAAAAAAGTTAGAGAAAAAATTAATGAGTTAGGAATAACTTATATTTATTATCAATTTATTTCTGTAACAGGTAGAGTTGTTGGAAAAGGGATTCCAGCAGATCACTGGGAAAGAACTGCGGAAAAAGGTTTTCAATTAGTTTATGGAGCAACAGCAAACTTATTCTTAGATCGTCATAATAACTATATTGGATATGGTCCTGAGGCTATGGAATTAGTTGGTATTCCAGACCCTGAAACTTTTTGCCAATTACCTTGGGATAAAAGGGTTGGAAGAGTATTTGTAACATGTTTTAGAAACAGAGAAGAAAGACAAAATCCAGGTGGACATTTAACTTCTGACTGTAGAGGTAATTTAAGAATTTTTATGGAAGAATTTGAAAAGAAACATGGACTTGAGTTAAGAGTTGGAACAGAGCCTGAAATGATGTGGCTTACAAAAAATGAAGATGGAACTCCTACTGGAAAAGGTTTTTCAAAACCATTCTGTTATCATATAGATCAATTTGAATCTTTAAGACCGGTTTTCATGAAAGTAATTGAATATTCAAAAGCTATGGGTCTAGATATGATTCAAGGCGACCATGAAGATGCTCCTGGTCAATTAGAGCTAAACTGGACTTATGATAATGTTTTAAGAAATGCTGATAGATTATCAACTTACAGACAAATTTGTGCACAAGTTGCAAGAGAACATAACTTGATTGCATGTTTTATGACTAAACCTTTCATGGGCGTGTCAGCGAGTGGATGTCATACCAATATGTCTTTATGGAAAGGTGGAAAAGTAAAAACAAACAAACTTGGTCATAAAAATTTACCAGCTGTTGAAGAAGTTTTTGGTTATGTTGAAGGTGGAACAAATACTTTTATGCCTGATACAAAAGATATGCAATTACCAGGTAAAATAGGATTACAATCAATTGCAGGTATAATGGAACACTTGCCAGCTTTAACTGCATTAGGGTCATCAACTGTAAATTCATATAGAAGATTGTGGGATCAAGGTTTTTGGGCACCTGTTTATGCTGACTGGGGATACCAGAACAGAACTTGTGGATTAAGAGTATCTGCTCCTGGAAGATTTGAATACAGATCAGTAGACTCAATGCATAATCCTTATTTATTGGGTGCAGCTTTACTAAAAGCTTGTGACCACGGAATAAGTAATAAGATGAAACCAGCAGATCCAGAGTCTAGAAATATTTATGAAGCTCAAAAAGCAGGTAAAGATGTTAAAAAACTTCCTTTAAGTTTAGGTGAGGCTTTAGAAAGACTGTCTGAAGATGAAGTCATCAAGTCTGCTATGCCAGATGAAATGTATAAAGTTTTCCACTGGTATAAAAATGATGAATGGGAAAGATTTTTAGGAGCAACAACTCAATGGGATCTAGATACTTATTTAGATTGTTTACCATAATAATATAGACAGAGAGGAAAAGTATATGTGCGGAATAGCAGGATTAATTCATAGAGGAAAATCTTCAAAAGTTGGTCATGAGCTACAAGGAATGTTGCAGGCTTTAAAACATAGAGGAGAGGACTCTACAGGTTATGCTTTATATGGCGATACCGATGGAAAAAATTTCATTATGAGATTTAAAGTTGGTGAAAACGTTGGTGAAGGAAGTACATCGGTTGCTGAAGATGTTTCTGTTTATGACGAAAGAAAAAAAATGGTAGATAGTTCCCTTTCTGAAATGGGAGCAAAAATTGTAAAAGAAGAAAGAACTCTTCCCTACTCTTTAAGATATGAAATTGACTATGATAAAAAAGATTTATTGGAATTCTCACAAAGAATTGAGAGTATTCCTGGTGTTGAGATACTTTCTATGGGTAAATCTTTAGAGGTAATAAAAGATCTTGGAAATGCTAAAATGGTTTGTGATAGATATAATTTAGATAAACTTGTTGGTACTCACGCAATTGGTCATGCTAGAATGGCAACAGAGTCTGGGGTAGATATTAAATCAGCTCATCCTTTTTGGGGATATCCTTTTAGCGATGTATCAGTAGTTCATAATGGTCAATTAACTAATTATTGGAATAATAGACGTGCTTTAGAAAATAAAGGAATGAGATTTATGTCTGAGTGTGACTCTGAACTTATTGCTGTTTATTTAGCAGAAAAAATGAGAGATGGTGCATCATTAGAAGAAGGTATGAAAGAATCTCTTACAGGTCTAGATGGAGTTTTCACTTACTTTGTGGCAACAAAAGACTCATTAGGTATGGCAAAAGATACTATGGCAGCTAAACCATTAGTTTTATATGAGTCAGATGATTTAGTAGCAATGGGCTCTGAAGAAATAGCAATTAGATCAATTTTACCACAAGAGATTGATACTTATGATCCATTTGATGGAGAGGTAAAAGTATGGCAAATTTAAAAAACGTTACAAAAAAAACTAAAGCCCAAGCGATGGGTATGCATACAGAAGTTCTAACTGGTAGAACACAACAGAAGTTTTTTAATCCTGATGAAGCAGAAAATTTTTATTACTTTGGAACTTACGACGTAGACTTTAACAAAAGAACTGATTTGGATGTTAAAGACATGACAGCTGCAGATGCAAACAAAGAAATAGATAATTTGATGAGCCAAGGTTATGGAACTATAGTTATTAAAAATCCACAAGGTAAACACAGTATAGGTGTTGGAATTTTAAATAAACTAAATTTGATTTTTGAAGGTAGCTTGGGATATTTTGGAATAGGTTCTTGTGATGGACCAACAGTCCGAATCAATGGAAGAGTTGGCTGGTCTTGCGCTGAAAATTTAATGGCTGGTAAAGTGGTAATAGAAAAAAATGCAGGATCGTGTTTTGGAGCTGCAATTAGAGGTGGAGATTTAATTTGTAAAGGTAGTGTTGGTGCCAGAACTGGTATTGACATGAAGGGTGGAACCATAATTATTGGTGGAGATGCTGGTGCTTTTACTGGTTTTATGATGCAAAGAGGTAGAATAATCATATTAGGAGACGTAGGGATTAATTTAGGTGACTCTATGTATGATGGGACAATTTTCGTAGGTGGAGAAATTGGCTCTTATGGTAGTGATGCAGTAGATGCCGAATTGACAAAAAGCGATCAAGATTGGTTAAAACGAAAATTAAAAGTTGCTGAAATCGGTGAAAACTTTGATGTGAGTAAAATGAAAAAAATAGTAGCTGGTAAAAAACTTTGGAACTACGATAATTTAGAACCTACTGAGAAAAAAGGAGCAATTTAATGGCTAAGAAAAAAAAGAAAAAAAATGGTAAAATAAAAAAGAATGGTAATGTTGGTGGAAAAGCTGACGTTCACTTAAGTTCAAATGGTGGAAGAAATAAAAGCCTTTTAGGACATAACGCTATTTTTACTCCTGATGTAATTGATGACATTCATATAAAATCGCAATTGGGAAGATACAGAATGCGTGGAATGGCGTTAATGAAAAAAATTCCAACGTTTGATGATTTAGTTTTTTTACCAGGAACTCTTACAAGGTTTGTAATCGAAGGTTATAGAGAAAAATGTGAAACCAAAACTGTAATTGGTCCAAGATGTGAAAATCCAATTGAATTAGATATACCGGTTTATATTACTGGTATGAGTTTTGGAGCACTATCTTACGAAGCTAAAACTGCTCTTGCAAGAGGAGCAACGATGGCTGGTAGTGCAACATGTTCGGGTGAAGGTGGAATGATACCTGATGAAAGAAGATATTCAGAAAAATGGTTCTATCAATGTATTCAATCAAGATATGGATTTAACCCACATCATGCACAGCTTGCAGATGGAATAGAAGTTTTTATTGGACAAGGTCAAAAAGTTGGAATGGGTGGTCACTTAATGGGTCAAAAAGTTACTGACCAAGTAGCTGAGATGAGATCACTACCGTCTGGTATTGACCAAAGATCTCCAGCAAGACATCCTGATTGGTTAGGTCCAGATGATTTAGCTTTAAAAGTTGAAGAGTTAAGACAATTAACAAAAAATAAAGTTCCAATTCAATTAAAATTAGGTGCATCAAAAGTTTATGATGATGTTCGTATGGCAGCGAAATGTGATCCAGATTCAATTTACCTTGATGGTATGGAAGGATCAACAGGAGCAGGACCACACATTGCAGCAGCAAACACTGGTATTCCTGGTATCGCAGCAATTAGAGAAGCTAGAAGAGCATTAGATGATGTAGGTAAAACTGGAAAAGTAACTTTAATTTATGCAGGTGGTGTTAGAGATGGTGCTGACATGGCAAAAGCATTAGCTTTAGGCGCTGATGCGATTGCAATCGGAACAGGTTCTATGATTGCACTAAACTGTAATAAAGATATTCCAGAAGCAAACTTTGAAAAAGAAATGGGTGTCAAAGCAGGTGAATGTTATCACTGCCACACTGGAAGATGTCCAGTTGGTGTTGCAACTCAAGACCCCAAACTAAGAGCAAGATTAAATCCTGATGATGCAGCTCTAAGAGTTTATAATTATCTTCATTCAATGACACTTGAAGCTCAATTATTAGCTAGAGCATGTGGAAAAACAAATATTCACTCACTAGAACCTGAAGATTTAGCTGCACTAACATCTGAAGCTTCAGCTTTAGCTAAAGTTCCTTTAGCAGGAACAAATTATACCGTTGGAGTAGATAACTTTCATAAAATTTAAAGATAACTATGGCTAAGAAAAAAAGTAAAAAGAAAGTTTCAAAATCAGTTGCTGTTAAAGACCAACAGTTAGGGAAGAAAAAAGAAACAGCTAGAGAAAAAATGATTGGTCAGTCTATTGGTTATAGATATGACGTTAATCTCCTTCCAGATTATAGCAAGATAACTCCTTTTCTAAAAAAATATATTGAAGCAATGGGATGGGATGATTTAAATTGGTTAGAAGATGTGCATATGGGATATGAAGAAGGTAGACCTGCAGTATTTTGTAGAAATGCTAACGGTTGGGTAACTATTCCAAAATCTATTAAACTGCCAAACAACCAACAAGATAGAGATATGATCGCCAGAGAACTTTTGGTTAAGTTTCAAATGTCTCCAAAACATCCCCTTGTTGATTTGAAAAAAGCTTATTTAAAATTTTAATCACACAATCTAAAGTTGATTTTTTTTTAAAACTTAGTGTTAATACTAGGTTTTAGAAGATTGTTTTGTTTGTCACACCTAAGCAAATTTTATAGGCTTTCAAAAACTAATATGGAGAGAGGATATGACTGATCAGTTAGGTGCTCTTACTACTATATTTACAGAATTTTACTACTGGGTAACAGTGGTACTGATGTTTTTAATTCACGTCGGTTTCTGTATGTATGAAGTTGGAGCTTCTCGATACAAACATCACCAACATACTCTTATGAAAAACACAATGCTGATACCTTTGGTAACAGTAACTTGGTTTTTATTTGGTTGGTGGATTTATTGGGCTTTCCCAACAGGACCGGGATTAGCACCATCAATAATGAATGAAAGTACTGCTCTAATTACAGATGATTCTGCATTTAGTGCTACTTGGTACAAAGCAACAAGTGATTTAATGGCTGTTAACTTAGGGGACCATATCTCTGGTGTCTTCTGGGCTGCATTCCTATTATTCTCTTGGACAGCTGCTTCAATCGTTTCAGGAGCAATCATTGAAAGAATAACAACATTTGCATTTGGAATTTTAGCAATTGCAATTGGTTCTGTATTCTGGGTAATTGATGCTGCATGGGGATGGCACTTTGATGGCTGGATGCTTAAACTATTAGGATACCATGATGCTTATGCATCAGGAGTAATTCACGCAATTGCGGGTGGATTTGCTTTAGGTGTTCTTATGGTTTTAGGACCAAGAATTGGAAAATTTTCATCTAGCGGTGAACCAAGAAACATTGGACCAAGAAATCCTTGGTTAGTTACAATTGGATTATTTCTAATTTATACTGGTTTCTGGGGCTTCTACGCAGCATGTAACATACCAATTTTTGATCTTGGGCCTGAGTACGGTATGGAAGGCATAAGTTATTGGACAGCTACTAACATATACGTAACCCCTACTACACTTAGTGGTATTACTTTTAACTTCTTGATGTCATTATCAGGAGGATTATTAGCCGGTTATTGGATTGCAAAAGGTGATCCATTCTGGACATACTCAAGTGGACTAGCAGGTATCATATGTGCTTCAGCTGGAAATGATTTATATCATCCAATTCAAGCAATGATTATTGGTATGATCGGTGTTGTGATTTCATACAAACTACATTACTGGGTTGAACGTAAGTTCAAAATTGATGATGCAGTTGGTGCAGTTGCAGTACATGGTTATGCTGGATTTATTGGTCTAGTGATTTGTGGTTTTGTTCTTAATGGTTACCCATCATCTGGTTACAGTGTTGGTGCTATGTGGGACGGAACAACTTATGCTACAATTAACCCATTAGGACAATTCCTAGGAGCATTAATTATGTTCGTAGTTCTTGGACTAATACCAGGTTATGTTATTGCAAAAGTTCTTCATGGAATGGGTAAATTAAGAATACCTCGTGATGTGGAGATTGCAGGACTTGACTATGAAATAATGGAAACTGCTAAAAAAGACGAAAGAGCAGTTTCGTCTGCAACCAGGTAAAGGAGAAACAATATGGCAACAGTCACAAATTGGATCGATCACCTAAACAAACCTGCGGAAGAAGTTGCGGGAGCTGTTTATCCTGGTGCTGGATCCTCAGAAGGATTGCTAGTAATTTTAGCAATAATTTTATGGGTTGGTTGGCATGTTTTAACTGCAAGGTCTGAAAGTAATGAACTTGATAGACTTTCTAGAAAAAGACATGGTCCAAATGATCATAAAAGCAATATTACCGATTGGTAATTTTAAATAAAATTTGGGCGCCACTTAGTCGTGGCGCCCTTTTTAATTCAAAATCATAAAATGCCAGAAGAAAACAATAACGAAGAATTAAGACCAAGTAAAATGCGAGGTGTTGCTTTTCCAAAAGCAAAATATGGAGTCATACTTGCAGTAATTGTAATTATTGTAGTTAATCTAATTTATTACAAAGAAACAATTTTTTCATTTTTTAAATAACTATGTTAACCTAGTTTATGTCAAAAAATTTATTCAAAATAGCTAAAGAAAAAAAAATTAAATATTTCTTAATAAGTTTTGTAGATTTATTTGGAGTATTAAGATCAAAACTAGTTCCAGCACATGCAATTAAAGAAATGCAAGAGGCTGGTGCTGGATTTGCGGGTTTTGCTGCTTGGCTAGATATGTCTCCTGCAGACTCTGATATGTTTGGTATTCCAGATCCTGATAGTCTTATTCAATTGCCATGGAATAAAGAAGTTGGTTGGTTAGCATCAGACCTTTGGATGAACGGAAAACCTGTAGAAGCTTCACCAAGAGTAATGCTTAAAAAACAAATTAAAAAACTAAAAAAAAAAGATTTAATAATGAAATCGGGTGTTGAATGCGAATATTTTCTTATTTCACCTGATGGCAATTCAATAGCAGATACAAGAGATACTCAATCAAAACCTTGTTATGACCAATCAGCTTTAATGAGAAGATATGATCTAATTAAAGAAATTTGTGATTGTATGATTGAAATGGAATGGGGCCCTTATCAAAATGATCATGAAGATGCTAATGGCCAATTTGAAATGAATTGGGATTACTCAGATTGTTTGCAGACAGCTGATAGGCATACATTTTTTAAATACATGGTAAAAACTATTGCTGAAAAGCATGGTTTGAGAGCAACATTTATGCCTAAACCATTTGAAAATTTAACTGGAAACGGTTGTCATGCCCATATTTCTGTTTGGGACGGAAAGAAAAATAAATTTTTAGATAAATCTAATGAATTAGGTCTAAGTAAAATGGCATATAATTTTTTGGGTGGAGTAATAAAACATGCTTCATCTCTATCTGCATTTTTTAATCCAACAATCAACAGTTACAGAAGAATCAATGCACCTCCAACAAAATCAGGAGCATCATGGTCACCAAGCAGTATATCTTACACCGGTAATAATAGAACACATATGATAAGAATTCCAGATCCAGGAAGATTTGAATTAAGATTAATGGATGGGTCTGCTAATCCTTATCTGCTTCAAGCAAGTGTTCTTGCAGCTGGAATAGACGGTATTAAAAATAAGATTGATCCTGGTAAACCTCTTCATTGTAATATGTATGAAGACTTTGCAAAATATCCAGATCTTCCAAAACTTCCTGACGAGTTAGATCAATCCTTAAAAAAATTAAAACAAAATAAAGAGATGAATGAGGCATTTGGTGCTGATGTAATTGATAGTTATATAAAGCTTAGGGGAACAGAAATTAAAGAATTTAATAATGTAGAGAAATTTGATAAGTCGAAACCTATAACACAATGGGAAAGACAAAATACTCTAGATTGCTAAAGTGAAAAGCTTAAAAAATCTTAAAAGCTGGAAATATAAAAGATTATTAAAAAATAATCATTATAGTTTCAAAAGAAACTACGTTTTAAAATATCTTCCCTCTGTATTAATAACTAATGCATATAAATCAATTTCTAAGTGGAAAAATTATAAAGCAACTCCTCTTTTATCACTTGATAAATTGAAGAAAAATTTAAGATTTAACAATATATTTTATAAAGATGAATCTAAGAGATTTCACTTGAAATCTTTTAAAGCTTTAGGGGGAGCATATGCTGTAGAAAGAATATCTAAAGGAAAAAAGAATATAGTAATTTCATCAGCTACAGCAGGTAATCATGGTAGGTCTGTTGCATGGGGTGCAAAAAGATTAAATTTAAATTGTAAAATTTTTGTAAGTCAATATGTAAGCCAAACAAGAGTTCGTGAAATAGAGAAATTTGGTGCTGAAGTAATAAGAGTCAAAGGAAATTATGAAAATTCATTAGAGGAATGCAAAAGACTATCAAAAAAGAATAATTGGCAAATTGTTCAAGACGTCTCTACCAAAAACTATAAATATATCCCTCAACTTACAATGGCTGGATATTCAATTATGATAAAAGAAATATCTAAACAAACAAAGCACTATATAACTCACATATTTGTTCAAGCTGGCGTTGGAGGATTGGCTGCAGGGGTGGTTGCGGGGGTAGCAAAATATTTTAAAAGAATTCCAAAAATAATTGTTGTTGAACCTGACAGAGCAGATTGTGTTCTTCAGAGTGTAAAAGCAAATAAACTGAAAAAAATAAGAATAAAAAAAGAGAGTATTATGGGTGGGATGTCATGTAATGAAATGTCACTTGTTCCATGGCAAATATTAAAAAAAACTTCTAACTATTGCGTATCTGTTGCTGACAAAAATGTTGCCAAAACAACAGCTATGCTAAAGGATAGAAAATTAAGTAAAGGTTCAATTGTAGGAGGTGAATGTGCAACTCCTGGGATTATTGCACTGATAGGTTTAGCTAACAATCCTAAAGCGAAAAAATTATTAGATTTGAACAAAGATTCCAACATTCTTGTCATTGGATGCGAAGGAAATGCAGATGTTAAACTTTACAAACAACTGCTATCTAAAGGTAGAAAATAACATTTATATGACAAAAAATGCAATAGCTTGGATAAGGGAAGACTTTAGAATTGATCACAACCCTGCCCTTTCATATGCTACACAAAATCATGAAAATGTAATTGCATTATATATTTATAATAAAACTGATTTTGATAATAAGAGAGAAGCACAAAAATGGTGGCTATTTAAATCTTTGGAAATATTTAAATCAGAATTATCTAAATACAAAATTAATCTTCAAATATTAACAGGTGATGAAGTAGATATATTTTCAAAAATAAAAAAAAAAGATGAAGTTACAATATATTGGAACAAGATCTATGAGCCAGACGTAATTGCAAAAGGAAAAAAAATTAGAGATGTTTTCTTAAAAAATGAAATTGAATTTAAATATTTTAAAGGAAATATACTTAATGAATTTCAAGAAGTTACTAAGAATGATGGAACCCCATTTAAAGTATTTACTCCTTTCTGGAGAAATGCAGAGCAAAAATATTTGGGTTTACCACCAAGTAAAAATTATATTGTTAAAAAAAAAACGAAAATAATATCTTTTTTTAAAAATTGTGTTGAACCTAAAAGTATTTTACCGAAAAAAAATTGGTATAAAAAATTTGAGAATTATTGGAAAGTCTCAGAGAATGAATCAAAAAAAGTTCTTAACAATTTAATTAATGATAAAATTAAAGAATATGGCACAGCAAGAGATTATCCTTCTGTAGAAGGTACATCCAAACTATCTCCATATATAAAACATGGACAAATACATGTGAGCACAATTTGGAAAAAATGTAACGAAATTAAATCTAAAGGCATTGGTTACAGAAAATATATTAATGAACTAGGTTGGCGTGAGTTTTCTCATAGTTTGATTAATTATTTTCCTGAGTTCTTAAAAGGAAATTACAGAAAAGAATTTGATAAATTTCCTTGGGTAAAAAACGAAAAATTTTTGAAAGCATGGAAATCAGGAATGACTGGTTATCCAATTGTTGATGCTGGTATGAGAGAATTATATGAAACTGGCTGGATGCATAACAGAATAAGAATGGTTGTTGGTTCTTTTCTGGTAAAACATCTAAGAATTAATTGGACCGAAGGTGAAAAACATTTTAGAAATTGTTTACTTGATTTTAATAAAGCCAATAATGTGGCCCAGTGGCAATGGGTTGCGGGTTGTGGAGCAGATGCAGCTCCTTATTTTAGAATTTTTAATCCTATACTTCAGGGTGAAAAGTTTGATAAAGAGGGAAAATATGTAAAAAAATGGATTCCAGAACTAAGCAAAGTCCCACAAAAATTTATCCACAAACCTTGGGAAATGGAAATGAAATATCAACAAGCAATTAATACAATTGTTGGAAAAGATTATCCAAGCCCAATAGTGATACATGAAGAAGCAAGAGCTTCTGCATTAAAAGCTTTTCAAAGTTTAAAAAAAAATTAATCTTCTCCTAAAAAATGGTGAATTATAGTTCTTGTCTGTGGGTTTAGCCTGTGCTCAAATAAATAGATACCTTGCCAGGTTCCAAGTAATAATTTCCCGTTTTCAATACTAAGAGAAATTTGGTTGTTGGTTAAACTGGATTTTATATGTGCTGGCATATCGTCTTTACCTTCAGTAGTATGAATATATAACTTGTTATCCATTGGAGCTAATTTATTAAAATAATTAATTAAATCAGTTTGAACATCTGGATCTGCATTTTCTTGAATAATTAAAGAAGCACTGGTATGTTGAATGCTAAGATTAAGAATACCATTTTTGAATTTATTTTTTTTTATCCAATCAATTGTTTGATCAGTGAATTCGTATAATTTTTGTCCATTAGTGTTGATTTTAAAGTTATTAAATTTTTGTATCATAAATTAAAATTTGA
Source organism: Pelagibacteraceae bacterium AG-447-E22 (assembly GCA_003212295.1). Classification (GTDB taxonomy): domain Bacteria; phylum Pseudomonadota; class Alphaproteobacteria; order Pelagibacterales; family Pelagibacteraceae; genus Pelagibacter. The sequence continues at coordinate 27,788 of QCQC01000008.1, forward strand.
AGATGTTAGTTCATATAAACGACTAATTGTACGTTTAAATGGCTCTTTTAATGATTTAGATGATGTCAATTCATCTAAACTCTTTTCTACTGTGACAGCAATTGGTACTTTTTTGTCATAAACTATATCAATTAAGGTTATGAAACGGTGTTGTTGATTAGAATTAATGTCATCAAACTTAGGTATTTGATCAATTACCATAAATTTAGAAACTTTAACTATTTCAAGATAATCTTCAGCGCCTAGATTTTTGTCACATAACTCATTAAATGTAAACCTAACAACCCCCTCATAGAATTCTTTAATTAGAAATTCTCTTCCTTTAATATCAAGACTTTGGGTAGTTTTTTTTTTATCCTTTGAAATAATCCTAAAAAATTTATTCATTTTAAAATTACTTTCTTGGTTTAGTGGAAAAAAGTACCTATCATTTTGATTTTCTTTTGATTTTCTATAATCATCTTCAATAACTAGCTCATGCTCAACTGTCTTTTTTTTCATAATCTCAATAAAAGGTTTGAATTGATCCCGTTGTAAACCATCTTTATATAAATCAGAAATTTGAATATTAGAGGTGACAATTATTTTTATATTCTCACTAAATATTTTATCAAATAATTTACCTAGTATCATGGCATCTACTATGTTGGTAACTTGAAACTCATCAAAATAAATTAACAAAGCTTTTGATTTTAAATCTTTAACAAATAAATTAATAATATTTTCATCTCCCTTATTCTTATTTTCATGAACAAAATCATGAAAATTTAACATAAACTCATTAAAGTGAAGTCTTAATTTTTTTTTAGAAATAAGATCATAAAAAAAATCTAATAACATCGTTTTTCCAACACCAACACCCCCGTGAAGATAAAAACCTTTTTTATAATTTTTTTTTTTAAAAAAATTCAAGATCGAAGAATGAAAATTTTTATTATAAAAATCTTGTAGTAATTTAATTGTAGTTATTTGATTTTGATTAATCTCTAAATTTTTTGAATTACAAAATGATCTAAATTTATCCTTAAGATTTTTGGACATCAATTTTTTTTTGATTTAAAATCAATACCATATTCTGATCTTGGGCCTTTCCTCAAACCAAATGGACCTGAAATAAAGATAGTCATTGGTTTAGTTCCAGGCTCTAAATCAACTCTGTGATAAGCATTAGCAGATCTAAATCCAATATAACCTGGTCCTCTCCAAAATTTTCCTTTTTTAGTTGTTTCCCAATAACCACCTCTTATTACGATTGTAATATATGGAAAAAGATGATTGTGTACTCCCTCACCGTGATCGTCAGCTAACATTTCATGAATTAAAATATTAAATGGAAACCATTTTGGTCGGTGACGAAACAAAACATAGTAACGATTCATCCAAGGTTTCGCGAGATCAAATCTTGGGTGTGATGGTCCTCTATCTAAAACTACTTTTTTTCGTCCTATTTTTTCTAAAATTTTTAAAAACATCTTAGTTTAATCGAATAATTGAATCATTTTTTATAATTAAAACCTCTTTTTCAAATACGAAAGGTTTTGATATTTTGTCGTTATGAATCTTAAAAATTGATTTTGTTTTACCGCTTTCAATATCAATAGTTAAAATTCTTCCATTGTTTGTTGATAATAAAATTAATTCAGTTCCTGCGATGAAGCCCACGGGTTTAATGTTTTTCCTTTTTTTATTGTGAAAGACATCAAAAATATCTGTAATTCTTAAAATATTACCACTATTTCTATCTAGAACAAAAAAATATCCTTCATTTGAAAAAGTAAATATAAAATTTTCATAAAATATTGGACTCACACTTGAATTTATTTCTTGTTTCCAATTTAAAACTCCATTGTTTAAATTTATTGAATAAAATTCATTTCTATTATTTGAAAATATCAAATTATTATTATCAGCCACTAAATCTGACATAATTAAATTAAATGCACTTTCATAGATTGCAGAACTTTGGGTAGGAATATATCGTTGTAAATTTCCAGTTTGAGCATTAACTGAAATTATATCACCTAAAGAATTATTAAAATAAACTGAATTATCGTAAATTATTAAGGAATTCCTTTTTGTTGATTTTAAAAAAGTATTTTCACTTTTATAATTCCAAATTTCTCTACCATCTTTTATTGAAAAAGATCTCAAAATATTGTTTAAATCTACAGCATAAACTTTATCTTCAAAAATTTTTATTTGCGAATTAAATGGATTTGAATTTCTCTTTGACCAGATTAAATCACCCGAATTAGTGTTGATCGCATAATATTTGCCAATATTATCAAATACTAATAATAAATTATCATATGAGTATAAAGAAAGAATTAAATTGTGCTTTTTCTCTTGTTTGGAATAGAAATTTTTTTTCCAAATAGTAGAAAATTTTTTATCAAATTTAATTAAATTCCCTTTATTGTCAAAAAAAATAAAATTTCTTCCATCAAAAATTATATCTGTTTCAAAATATTCAAAATTTTTAATTTTTGAAAATTTGAATCTAGATTTTTTATTAATATCCCTATTAAAGTTTTGTATTCCTTGATAATTTGTTAAATTACTTAAGTTACTCTTTTTTTTAAAATTTTGAATTTTTATTTTTAAATTTTTATTAAATTCTTCGTTTTTGACTTGCTCATTTTCAAATAAAGTTTTTGTATTTTTTTTCTCTTTTTGAACTTCAACACTCTCGGTCCAAAATCCAGACTTGGTATCAAAAGAGCAACTAGATAAAACTACCAAAAAAAATAATAAATAAAATTTAATCACCTAGATCTCTTTTAAGTCTTTTTTGTGCTTCAATTTTTAAATTTTGATTTGCTTCTTTTAGATTAATTATTTGATTAAAAAATTCCTTAGATTTTTCCTTTTCATTTTTCGAATAAAAATATTCTGCTAATAAGTATAAAGCATGAGATTTCCATACACTGCTTGATGTAATTATAGGTTTTAAAATCTCTAATAACTCACTTTCATTACTTATATCAGCAATCATTAAAGCTTTTTTATAAATTATTAAATTTCTAATTTCTTTTTTAAGTTTTGTCTCATCAATTAATACATCAAATAACTTATTAAGTTGTTCTTTATCTTCAATTAAATCATTATCAATTATAAAATACAATGAGAGTGGAGAATAAGTGTTATCTTTTTTGTTAATTATTTCTATCAAATTATTTGTAGTTTCTATCTTATTTTTTTCTGAATAATTTATAATTGATAAATTATATAAATTAGAAATTTTAATTTTTTGTGATTTTTGATATTCATTAAATCCAAAAAACGATATTAGTATTATTAATAATATTGAAAAGATTAATATAATTATTTTTTTATTATTAATAAAAAAATTTTTTATTTTTTCAATTCTTGTACTAGAATCTATTGCTGCTATATCCTCATCCATATTTAAATCATATTACGAAGAACATATTGAAGTATGCCTCCATTTTTATAATACTCAAGCTCGTTTTTTGTATCAATTCTACACAAAGTTTCTATAATTTTAATATCACCTGACAAATATTTAATTTCTAATTTTACTTTATCGGAAGGTCTTAATTTTTTTTCAATACCAACTACACTTATTAATTCTGAGCCAATTAAATTTAAATTTTTTCTATTCATTTTATCTAAAAATTGTAGTGGTAAAATTCCCATTCCAATTAAATTGGATCTGTGTATTCTTTCAAAACTTTCAGCTAAAACTACTTTCACTCCTAATAATTTAGTACCTTTTGCTGCCCAATCTCTAGAAGATCCTGTGCCATATTCTTTTCCTCCTATCACAATTAAATCTATACCTCTTTTTTTATACTCAACAACAGCATCATATACGGGCATCACTTTGCCCTCAGGATATAATTTAGTAAACCCACCCTCAGTACCTGGTGCCATTTCATTTCTAATTCTAATATTCGCAAACGTTCCTCTCATCATAACTTCATGATTTCCCCTTCTAGAGCCATATGAATTATAGTCTTTGGGTAAGATCTGGTGCTTCATAAAATATTCTCCCGTAGGACTTTCTTTTTGTATATTTCCTGCAGGTGAAATGTGATCAGTTG
>QCQC01000009.1 GCA_003212295.1 Pelagibacteraceae bacterium AG-447-E22
ATATTTACACTTTATCCAGAAATTTTTCCTGGGCCATTAAATAAAGGCCTGTACGGTAAAGCAATGGCTAAAAAATTGTGGAGCCTTAATGTAATAAATATTAGAGACGTAGCTACAGACAAACATAAAACAGTTGATGATACGCCATATGGCGGTGGAACTGGCATGTTGCTTAAACCTGACATTTTAGCAAATTCTATTGATCAAAATTTAAATAAAGGAGAAAGAATATTTTATCTTTCACCAAAAGGTAAAATTTTTGATCAAAAACTTGCTCAAGATTTATCTAAAGAAAAATCATTTTCTTTAATCTGTGGACATTTTGAGGGAGTTGACGAGAGAGTATTATCTACAAGAAATATCGAGGAGTTAAGTATTGGAGATTATGTATTGTCAGGCGGAGAAAGTGCTGCTCTTGTAGTTTTGGATAGTGTATTGAGACTTATACCAGGAGTTTTAGGTAATGATAAATCAGCTTCTGAGGAAACTTTTGAAAATGGTCTTTTAGAGTATCCACAGTATACAAAACCACAGATTTGGGAGGATAAATCAGTACCAGATGTGTTATTATCAGGAGATCACGCTAAAATTAAAGACTGGCGTTTATCTCAATCTGAGGCTATAACACGCGACCGAAGACCAGATTTGTGGCAAAAATATAAAAAAAATTAAATTGTTAAATATTAAAATGAAAACGATAGAGGAAATAAATCAACATAATGTAAAAAAAATTCTTTCTGAAAAGAAAATTCCAGATTTTTTTCCAGGAGACGTTGTAAAAGTTGGTGTAAGAATTACAGAAGGAAAAAAAGAAAGAATTCAATATTTTGAGGGCGTATGTATTGCTAAAAAAAGTAGAGACTTAAACTCCTCATTTACAGTTAGAAAAATATCTTTTGGAGAAGGGGTTGAAAGAACATTCCCGTTATTTGGTACAGTTATTGACTCTATTAAAGTTATCCGTTCAGGAAAAGTAAGAAGAGCAAAATTATATTATTTAAGAGATAGAACAGGTAAATCTGCCAGAATTGCTGAAAAGATTAGAAAAAAAATTGGTATTGATGTCGATGTAAAACCCGAGACAGTAACAGAGGAAAATTTAGCCCCAGTTATTTCGGAAACAGAAAATACAAAAGAAGAAGCTCCTAAAGTAGAAGTTAAAAAAAAGGAAGCTCCTAAAGCAGAAGTTAAAAAGAAAACAGAAAGCTCACTAGAAAAAAAATAATTTTTTTTTCAATGCCTAATACACTTTACGATAAAATCTGGAACGATCACTTAGTTGATCAACAATCTGATGGTACAGCTTTGTTGTTTGTTGATAGACATCTTGTTCATGAAGTAACTAGTCCACAGGCATTTGAAGGTCTTAGAAATTCTAATAGAAAAGTAAGACATCCAAAATTAACTTTAGCAGTTGCAGATCACAATGTTCCAACTACAGATAGATCCAATGGTATTGCAGATAAAGAATCCAAAATTCAAGTTGATACTTTAGAAAAAAACTGCAAAGAATTTGGTGTACAACTTTTTGGTATGGACGATAAAAGACAAGGAATTGTTCATATAATTGGACCAGAACAAGGATTTACTCAACCAGGAACAGTAATTGTTTGTGGAGATAGCCATACTGCTACACATGGTGCATTTGGTGCCTTAGCATTTGGAATTGGTACATCGGAAGTGGAGCATGTTTTAGCAACTCAAACATTAGTTCAAAAAAAAGCAAAAAATTTTAGAATTAATGTAAATGGAAAACTTCCACTAGGGGTAACATCTAAAGATGTAATTTTACAAATAATTGGTAAAATTGGAACAGCTGGAGGAACAGGCTGTGTTGTTGAGTATGCAGGTGATTTAATCAGATCACTTAGCGTTGAGCAGCGTATGACCATATGCAATATGACAATAGAAGGAGGAGCTAGAGCAGGGTTAATCGCACCTGATGAAAAGATTTTTGATTATTTGAAAGGAAAACCAATGTCACCAAAAGGTGAAAAATGGGAAAAAGCTTTAGAATACTGGAAAAGTTTAAAATCAGATGATAATGCAAATTTTGATAAGGAAATTACATTACAAGCGAACGAAATTTTACCCATGATAACTTGGGGAACATCACCTCAAGATGTAATTACAATTGATGACAAAGTTCCGAACCCAAATAAAGAAAAAGATGAAGATAAGAAAAATTCCTTAGAAAGAGCTCTTAAATATATGGGCTTAAAACCAGACATGGCAGCAAAAGATATAAAAATAGATAAAGTTTTTATTGGTAGCTGTACCAATGGAAGAATTGAGGATTTGAGAGAGGCAGCAAAAGTTTTAAAGGATAAAAAAATAGCTTCACATGTTCATGCGATGGTGGTTCCAGGATCTGGCTTGGTTAAAGAGCAAGCAGAACAAGAAGGATTAGACAAAATATTTGTTAGTTCAGGTTTTGAATGGAGAGAACCAGGATGTTCAATGTGTTTAGCAATGAATGCAGATAAATTAAAACCAGAAGAAAGATGTGCATCTACGTCTAATAGAAATTTTGAGGGTAGACAAGGAAGAGGTGGCAGAACTCATTTAGTAAGCCCAGGAATGGCAGCTGCAGCAGCGATTTCAGGAAGCTTAGATGATGTTAGAAAGTATCAAAATTAATGCAAAAATTTACTTCATTAAAAAGTATTCCAGCTTATTTACCAATAGTAAATATTGATACAGATATGATCATTCCTAAACAATTTTTAAAAACCATCAAAAGAACAGGGCTTGGTAAAAATTTATTTTATGAGATGAGATATGATCAAGAAGGAAAAAAAATAGACAAGTTTATTTTAAACCAAAATCCTTTTAATAATTCAAAGATATTAATTGCAGGAAAAAATTTTGGTTGTGGATCATCTAGAGAACATGCCCCATGGGCATTATTAGATTTTGGTATTACATGTGTAATTAGTTCAAGTTTTGCTGATATATTTTTTAACAATTGTTTTAAAAATGGAATTTTACCGATCATTCTTGATGAAGACAAAATTAAGGAGTTATCAGAATATGCAAATAGAAAAGAAGAGATTTCTGTAGACTTAAATGAAGAAAAAATAATTTATGGAAACAATGAGGTCACATTTGAGGTTGATAAATTTAAGAAAAAATGTCTTCTAGAAGGTTTAGATGATATAGCATTATCTTTAAAAAAATCTGATAAAATTGAGAACTTTGAAAAAAATTTAAAAAATCAAAAGCCGTGGATTATTAATGATTAAAGTCAAAAAAAGAAAGATATTATTACTTCCTGGAGATGGAATAGGACCTGAAGTTATTGATGAAGTTAAAAAAATAATTAATTGGTTTAATGATAAAAAATCCTTAGATTTTGAAATAGATGAGGATTTAGCAGGCGGGTGTTCTTATGACAAACATGGTACGCCAATTACTGATGAAGTTTTCTATAAAGCATTAGAGAGTGCAGTAGTTATGTTGGGTGCTGTGGGTGGACCTAAATGGGATAATGTTGAGTTTTCAAAAAAACCTGAGAGAGCACTTTTAAAGTTAAGAAAAGAATTAAAACTTTTTGCAAATTTAAGGCCAGCAATATGTTTTAAACAGTTAGTTGATGCTTCAACTCTAAAACCAGAAATCGTTTCTGGTTTAGATATTATGATCGTAAGAGAATTAACTGGAGGAATATATTTTGGAGAACCAAGGGGAATTAAACCTATAGAAAACGGTGAAAGAAAAGGAATTAATACTCATACTTACACAAGTAGCGAGATAATTAGAGTAGCAAGAATTGCTTTTGATTTAGCAAAAAAAAGATCTAATAAAGTTACATCATGTGAAAAATCAAATGTGATGGAAGCGGGTCAACTTTGGAAAGAAGAAGTTCAAGCTATACATGATAAAGAATATAAAGATGTAGAATTAAGTCATATGTTAGCTGATAACTGTGCAATGCAACTACTTAGAAATCCAAAACAATTCGATGTGATTGTAACAGATAACTTATTTGGAGATATGTTATCAGATCAAGCATCTATGTTAACAGGCTCATTGGGTCTTTTACCTTCTGCATCATTGGGAGCTAAAAATAAAGATGGCGAGATGAGAGCCATGTATGAACCTATCCATGGATCTGCACCAGATATTGCTGGGAAAGGTATTGCAAATCCGATTGCAACAATATTGAGTTTTGCTATGGCTTTAAGGTATTCTTTAGATTTAGATAAAGAGGCCGAAGCACTAGAAAAAGCAGTGCAAGACGTACTAAATGATGGATTGAGAACAAAAGACATTTTATCTAATGGAATGAAGGAAGTTTCTACATCTCAAATGGGTGATGCGATAATTTCAAAATTGCAATAATCAATTAATTATTTTAAACTAATTTTATGCCAAGCTATACAGCACCAGTAGAAGATATGATGTTTCTTTTTGAAAAATTGAGAAATAACAAGAATTATAATGAATTAGAAAAATATAAAGATGTAAGCCCAGACCTTGTAAAAGATATCTTACAAGAGGCAGCAAAGATAAATCAAAATCTTATTTTACCGCTTGCAAAATCTGGAGACGAAAATCCAGCAGTTTTGGAAAATGGGGTTGTACGAACTCCTCCTGGTTATAAAGAAGCATATACAAAATATATTGAGGATGGATGGACTTCATTATCTTGTGATCCAAAATATGGAGGACAAGGTATGCCAAAAACCGTAAGTGCTTTTTTCGACGAAATGTTATCCTCAGCTAGTCTTTCATTTAAACTTTATAGTGAACTGAGTATTGGTGCTTATAATTGTATAAATCATCATGCTACTGACGATATTAAAAATAAATATTTACCAAAAATAGTTGAAGGTAAATGGAGTGGAACTATGTGCTTGACGGAGCCAGTGTGTGGGACTGATCTAGGTTTACTTAAAACTAAAGCAAATAAACAATCAGACGGAACTTATAAATTAACTGGACAAAAGATCTTTATTACTTCTGGTGATCATGATCTGACTGAAAATATTATTCATTTAGTTTTAGCAAGAGTTGATGATTCTCCTGCTGGAACAAAAGGAATAAGTTTATTTTTAGTACCAAAATTTATTGTTAAAGATGATGGTACTATAGGACCTAGAAATGGAATATCAACAGGATCGATTGAAACTAAGATGGGTATAAAAGGTTCAGCTACTTGCGTTTTAAATTTTGATGATGCCACTGGATATATGATTGGTGCTAAAGAAAAAGGTCTGAGCGCAATGTTTACGATGATGAATCTTGAAAGAATAGTTGTTGGTATTCAAGGCTTGGGTATCTCAGAAATTGCTTATCAAAACTCTCTGTCTTATGCAAAAGAGAGAAAACAAGGAAAAACAAATAAGTCAAAATCAAAAAATGGAGCCGATTTTATTATTGAACATGCAGATATTAGAAGAACTTTATTAAATATGAAATCAATTATTGAAGGTGAAAGAGCTTTATGTTTCTGGCTATCTCAACAGACTGAAGTTAGTTTGTACCATCCAGACGAAAAAATTCGTCAAGAGGCATCTGATTATGTTTCACTTATGACTCCTGTGGTTAAATCATTATTTACAGATTTAGCTATGGAAATAACTAGTGATGCAATGCAAATTCATGGGGGCTACGGATATACTAAAGATCAAGGAATAGAACAGTTATATAGAGACAACAGAATTACACCTATATACGAGGGAACTAATTCAGTGCAAGCTGCTGATCTAGTTTTTAGAAAATTATCAAATAAAAATGGGAGTATTATCAATAAATTTTTAGACCAGGTAAAATCTGAATGTGACTCTAATAATGAAAAAATAAAACCATTTGTATTAGAATTTAATAATCATTTAAGCATATTAAAAAAATTTAGTAATTGGATGATGGATAGAGCAAAATCAGAAAAAGATGACGTAAGTGCAGCCGCAAATGACTATTTAAAAACTTTAGGTTATGTATCTATAGCATATGCATGGATTAAGGTTTTAGAGGTGAGCTTCAAAGATTATAGCGAAAATAAGAATTTTTATGATGATAAAATAAATACTGCAAGGTTTTACTTCGACAAAGTATTACCGAGAGTTGAACAACATTATAAGTCAGGTATCTCTGGTAGTTCAAATTTAATGAATTTCAAATTTAATTAAAATGAGTCATTACGATACTAATTTGGATAAAAATAATGCAAATTATGTTCCATTGACTCCTTTAACTTTTCTGAAAAGAGCTAAAGAGATTTATCCAAATTATGAGGCAGTTATTTATGAGGACCGAAAATATACATGGGATCAGGTTTATAAAAGGACAGTAAAATTTGCTAGTGCTCTTAATAAAATTGGGGTTAAAAAAGGTGATACAGTATCTTTTTTAGCTTTTAATACTCCAGAAATTTTTGAAGGTCATTATTCAGTGCCAATGACAGGTGCAGTTTTAAATACTATCAATATAAGATTAGATGCTAAAACAATTGCTTACATTTTAGATCACAGTGAAGCAAAAGTATTAGTTGTTGATAGACAGCTTCATGTAGAAGTAAAAAAGGCTTTAAGCAGCTTAAAAAAAAAAATTATAATAATTGATATTAATGATAAATTTGCAGATCAATCTAAGTGTGAAAAAATTGGTGAACTAGAGTATGAAAGTTTTTTAAACACTGGTGACGAAAATTATGACTGGAAAATGCCAGAGGATGAATGGCAAGCAATATCATTAAGTTATACATCTGGCACCACAGGAAATCCTAAAGGTGTTGTTTATCATCATAGAGGATCATACTTAATGTCTACTGGAAGCGCGGTCGCTTGGAACATGCCAAATAGATTGAATTTTTTGACTATCGTTCCAATGTTTCATTGCAATGGTTGGGGTTATCCGTGGACTATACCCATGCTAAATGGAAGGACTATATGCCTAAGAAATATTGATGTAAAAAAAATATTCGAATTAATTGATAAATATGATGTAACCCATTTTGGTGGAGCACCAATAGTACTGAACATGATTACTGGTGCATCGGAGACTGATAAAAAAAAGTTAAAACGAAAAGTTTATGTGCTCACTGCTGGGGCACCACCTCCAAGTATAATATTTAAAAAGATGAAAGAGCTAGGTTTTGAAGTAATGCATGTTTATGGATTAACCGAAACTTATGGACATGTTACGCAATGTGCTTGGAATGATTCTTGGAATGAATTTGATGAAGAAAAACAAAATGAGATTAAAGCAAGACAAGGAGTGAGGTATCCAAACACCGAGGGTATAGCAGTTATGAACCCAGAAACAATGACTGAAGTGCCTAAAGATGGAAAAACAATTGGGGAAATCATGATCAAAGGAAATGTTGTCATGAAGGGATATTTTAAAGATAAAGATGCGACATCCAAAGCTATGGATGGAGGCTGGTTTCATTCTGGAGATTTAGCTGTAATGCATCCTGATGGATATGTTAAAATTCAAGACAGGTCTAAAGATATTATAATCTCAGGGGGTGAAAATATTTCTTCGATTGAAATAGAGAATACTTTGGCAAAACATCCTTCAGTATCTATTGCAGCAGTAGTAGCTAAACCAGATGAGAAATGGGGTGAAGTGCCTTGTGCTTTTATTGAAATGGTTAAAGATAAACCTGTAACCGAAAAAGAGCTAATCAGTTTTTGTAAAGAAACTCTTGCTGGATTTAAGGTACCAAAACAAGTAGTTTTTTGTGATTTACCAAAAACTTCAACTGGTAAAATTCAAAAGTTTGAGCTTAGAAAAAAATTTTAGGTAAATAATTGATATTCCAAATAGAAAATAAAAATATTCATGCATCTGATGCAGGCCAAGGAATAGATCCTCAGAAAGAAACCATTGTATTTTTGCATGGCAGTGGACTTTCACATATAGTCTGGTCTCTTACTGAACAGTTTTTTTCAAATAAAAATTTTAATGTATTATCAGTGGATTTACCTGGACATGGAAATTCAGATGGGCCTTGCTTAGATAGTATTGAAAAAATTGCTGATTGGTTAGAAAAAGTATTCAAAAAATTAAATTTAAAAAACCTAATTTTGATTGGTCATTCTCAAGGTTGTTTAGAGATACTTGAGTATGCTTTCAAGTACAAAGAAAGATTAAAGAAATTAGTTTTCGTCGGAGGATCAAACAAAATGCCTGTTCATCCTGATCTAATAGACTTAGCACAAAATGGAGATTCTGATGCTGTTAAATTAATGATGAAATGGGGTTATGAGGGTTCAAAAAAATTTATAGGGGGAAACCCTGTAGAAAAAATAATTCAGTCACCAAGAGATATAAGCGAAATATTAGCAGTGGATTTAAAAGTATGTAATAATTATTCCAATGGTTCTGAGGCTGCAAAAACAATAAATTTGCCCACGTTATTAATTTTAGGAGATTTAGATAAAATGGTAAACTTAGAAGTAGGAAAAAAATTTTCAAATTTATTAAAAAATTCTAAGACACATATAATTAATGGATGTGGACATATGATTATGATTGAAAAAGCTTTCGAAATGCGAGAAAAGATCCTAAAATTTTTAAATTCATGAAAAATTACTCAATTGCAAAGTCAAGAAGGATAAGAAGCACTCCTTATACTTCAAGGATAGAAAAACAAGGCGTTACAGCATATACAGTTTATAATCACATGTTGTTGCCTGCTGCATTTGGATCTATAGAGGACTCATGCAATCATCTAAAAAAAGAAGTTCAAGTTTGGGATGTAGCAGCAGAAAGACAAGTAGAAGTTTCTGGTAAAGATGCAGCAAAACTTGTTCAACTGATGACTTGTAGAGATTTATCAAAGTCAAAAATAGGAAGATGTTATTATTGTCCAATCATTGATGATAATGGAAACTTAGTAAACGATCCTGTAATTTTGAAATTAGCTGAAGATAGATGGTGGATTTCTATTGCTGACTCAGATGTTATTTTTTTTGCAAAAGGTCTTGCATCTGGGAACAATTTTAAAGTCAAAATTTTTGAACCAAATGTTGATATAATTGCGATACAAGGGCCAAAATCATTTGGTTTAATGGAAAAAGTTTTTGGAAAAAAAATAACTGAATTAAAATTTTTTGGTTTTGATTATTTTGATTTTAAAGGTGTTAAGCACTTGATTGCTAGATCTGGATGGTCAAAACAAGGAGGATTTGAAGTATATGTGGAAAATACTCAATCTGGTTTAGATCTTTATGATCATTTCTTTGAAATAGGAGAAGAATTTAATTTAAAGCCTGGGTGCCCAAACCTTATTGAAAGAATTGAAAGTGGTCTTTTATCTTATGGAAATGATTTTGATAATAATGACAATCCTTTTGAATGTGGTTTTGAAAAATATGTAAATTTAGATTCTGACATATCTTTTTTAGGTAAGGAAAAATTAAAGAAAATTAAAAAAGAGGGAATAAAAAGAAAATTAATGGGAGTTCATATTGAAATTGATAAAATCAACTTAACAAAATCTCTAAATATTAAAGATGATAAAGGAAATTTTATTGGTGATTTAAGATCAGCTTGTTATTCGCCACATTTTAAAAAAGTTATAGGAATAGCAATGATAAATGAGCCTTATTGCAAAGCATCTACAACTGGATTGTTGGAAATTGAAGGAAATTCTTTATCTGTAAAAGTTTGCGATTTGCCTTTCATCTAGTATAAAACTTACATCATGAATATTGCAATTATAGGAGCAACAGGAAATGTTGGCAGAAAAACTTTAGAAGTTCTTGAAAAAAAAGAACTATTCATTGATAATCTGTATTTAGTTGCTTCGTCAAAGAGTACTGGAAAAAAAATTAGCTTTAGGGATAAAGAGCATGAGGTTTTTAATTTAGAAAATTTTGATTTTTCTAAAGTAAAAATTGCTTTTTTTGCTGCTGGAGGAAAGATATCAGAAAAATTTGCAGAGAAAGCTGCAAAGCATTGTGTAGTTATTGATAACTCAAGTTTCTATAGAATGGATCCGGATGTTCCTTTGATTGTGCCGCAGGTAAATTCTGATGATTTAAAAAATAATAAAAAAAATATTATTGCTAATCCAAATTGCTCAACAGCACAATTGGTGATTGCTTTAAAACCTTTACATGACCTTTTTGTAATTAAAAGAATAGTAGTTTCTACATACCAATCAGTTTCAGGAGGCGGTAAAGCCCCAATGGATGAATTAATTGAACAAACTAAATTAGTTTTAGATGGAAAAGAGATAAAATCTAAAAATTTTACAAAACAGATAGCTTTTAATGCTATCCCTCATATAGATGTATTTTCAGATGACGGTTACACAAAAGAAGAATTAAAAATGACAAATGAAACAAAAAAAATTTTAAATAGTAAAATTGATTTAACAGCAACATGTGTAAGATTACCTATTTCAGTCTCACACTCTGAAGCAGTGAATTTACAATTTGAAAAACCATTTTCTCTTGAAAAAGTTAGAGAAGCACTAAATAATTTTGATGGCTGTAAAGTAATTGATGAAAGAATTGACGGTGGATACATAACACCGTTAGAAGCCGAAGGAAAAGATGAAACATTCATTTCAAGAATAAGAGAAGATAAAACAATCAAAAATGGATTAAATTTGTGGATTGTTTCAGATAATCTTTTAAGAGGCGCGGCCTTGAATGCAGTAGAAATTGCCGAGACATTGATTAATAATAATTTCTATGGAAAATAAAAAACCACTATCTCCTCATATTCATATTTATAAATGGCATATTTCATCTTTAGTATCTATATCTCATAGAATAACAGGAATTATAAACATAATCGCAATTACATTTATTTGCTTATTAGCTTCATTACTTATTTTTGGTGAAAGCAATTATGACTTCATAAATTTATTTTTAAGTTCATTAATAGGTAAATTTTTGATTCTTGGTCTTACATGGTCTTTTTCTTTTCAAATTTTGAGTGAAATAAGACATTTAATTATGGATTTGGGTTATGGATTTGAACTTAGAACGACAAAGATAACAGGGTTAATTGTAATATTTGGATCAATAATTTTAACAGTAGTTTTTTATTTAATGGGAAGAAACTTTTTTTGAAATGATTAATGCAACTAAAAAATGGATTTTTCTTAAAGTTAGTGGGGCAACATTAGTCCCATTAATGATATGGTTTATTTTAAATTTTATTACAATTTATGATCAAGCCTACTTTGTTGTTATAAATTTTTTTATGAGCTCATTATCGAAGTTTTTATTTAGTTTATTCATTATTAATGCTTATTTTTTTTCAGCATTGAGTATTAGTGAGGTTTTTGAAGATTATATTAAAAATGAACAAATCAAAAATGTCGCAAACAGACTTTTATATGCATCGGCAGTAGTAATTCCACTAATTACAATTATATTAATATCTAGGTTATGAGTTCATATAAAATTATAGATCATGAATATGATGTAGTAGTCTTAGGTGCTGGTGGTTCAGGTTTAAGGGCCGCGGTTGGCTTAAGCGAGGCAGGACTAAAGACAGCATGTATTTCAAAAGTTTTTCCTACAAGAAGTCATACTTCTGCTGCACAAGGAGGTATTTCAGCTGCTCTGGGTAACATGGGTGAAGATGATTGGCGTTGGCACATGTATGATACTGTAAAAGGTGCAGATTGGTTAGGAGATCAAGATAGTATCGAATATCTTTGTAAAGAAGCGCCAAAGGCAGTAATTGAATTAGAAAAATATGGTGTGCCTTTTAGCAGAACCGAAGATGGTAAAATTTATCAAAGACCATTTGGTGGAATGACAAAAAATTATGGAAATGGAATCGTACAAAGGACTTGTGCAGCTGCTGACAGAACAGGCCACGCAATCCTACATACATTGTATGGACAGGCTCTTAAACATAAAACAGAATTTTTTATTGAATATTTTGCATTAGATTTGTTGATGAAAGATGGTGCATGTAAAGGATTAATAGCTTGGAATTTAAATGATGGGACTATTCATAGATTTAGAGCGCACACAGTAATTATTGCAACAGGCGGTTACGGTAAAGTTTATTATTCAGCAACATCTGCTCATACTTGTACTGGAGATGGTAATGCAATGGTTTTAAGAGCAGGATTGCCATTACAAGACATGGAGTTTGTTCAATTTCATCCAACAGGTATTTATGGACATGGGACATTAATAACAGAAGGTGCAAGAGGTGAAGGAGGATATTTAACAAATTCTAAGGGCGAAAGGTTTATGGAAAGATATGCGCCTAAAGCAAAAGATTTAGCTTCAAGAGATGTAGTGAGTAGATCAATGTCTATTGAGATTAATGAAGGAAGAGGTGTCGGAAAGGATCAGGATCATGTCCACTTAAATTTAAGTCACTTAGATAAAGATATAATTGAGAGTAGATTGCCAGGTATTACTGATGCAGCAAGATTATTTGCAAATGTAGATGTTACTAAAGAACCAATTCCGGTTGTACCAACTGTTCACTATAATATGGGTGGTATACCAACAAATTATAAAGCAGAAGTGTTAACGGTGAATGGTTCAGAAAAAACTGTTCCAGGGTTAATGGCAATAGGAGAAGCAGCGTGCGTTTCAGTTCATGGTGCTAACAGACTTGGTTCAAACTCTTTAATTGATCTAGTAGTTTTTGGAAGAGCAGCGGCAAAAAGAGCTGCAGAAATTATTAAACCAGGAACACCACATGAGGAAATAAGTGAGACTGAAACTCAAAAATGTTTAGATCGTTTTGATAAAATCCGAAATGCTAATGGTGAAATTGGAACTGCAGAATTAAGACTTTCAATGCAGAAAACAATGCAATCTAAATGTGCAGTTTTTAGGACAGAAAAAACTTTAAAAGAAGGTGTAGATGAGATTAGAAAAACTTTTGAAGGTTTAGACAGTTTATCTGTAAAAGATAAATCTTTAATATTTAACACTGATTTAGTTGAAACTTTAGAATTTGATAATTTAATTAGACAAGCGGTTGTAACAGTTGACTCTGCATATAATAGAAAAGAAAGTCGAGGAGCACATGCAAGAGAAGATTTCCCCAAAAGAGATGATGAAAAATTTATGCAGCACACACTTGCTTGGTGTGATGGCAAGAATACAAAAATAAGTTATAGAGAAGTTCATAAATCTACTTTAACAAATGAAGTTCAATATTTCCCACCTCAGGAAAGAGTTTATTAATGGTTCAAATCAATTTACCCGAAAATTCAAAAATTAGTAAAGGTAAATATTTTAAAGATAAAACTGGTTCAAAAAATTTAAGAAAAGTAAATGTTTATAGATGGGATCCTTCTTCTGGAGAAAATCCTAGAATTGATACTTATGAAGTTGATATGGACAACTGTCCTTCCAAAGTGTTAGATATTTTGAATAAAATTAAAAATGAAATAGATCCAACGTTAACTTATAGAAGGTCTTGTGCTCATGGTGTTTGTGGTTCATGTGCAATGAACATAGATGGAAAAAATGGTTTAGCTTGCACTTCCCCTCATGCAGAAATTGACGGTGATATTGATATTTACCCATTACCTCATCTAAAAGTTAAAAAAGATTTAATTGGTGATTTAGATGGCCTATACAAGCAATATCAATCAATAGAACCTTGGTTAAAATCCAACTCTAAATCGGAAACAAAAGAAATTATTCAATCAAAAGACGATAGAGCAAAGTTAGATGGTGCGTATGAATGTATAATGTGTGCATGCTGTTCAACTTCATGTCCTAGTTATTGGTGGAATGGTGATAAATATTTGGGTCCAGCAGTTTTATTACAAGCATATAGATGGATTGTAGATAGTAGAGATGAGGAAAGAGCAGCTAGATTAAAGAAAGTTGCTGACGAACTTAAGTTATATCGGTGTCACACAATTCTTAACTGTACAAGCGCATGTCCTAAGGGATTAAACCCTGCAAAAGCAATAGCTGAAATAAAAAAAATGTTAGCAACCGCTAATATTTAAACAATAGACTAATAAGAATTTTTACTCTAAAAGATCGTATTCATGAAATTAATTGAACATTTTGTAGGTGGAAAAATAATTCCAGGAACTTCTGATAAAAAAGGTAAAGTATTTAATCCTGCAACTGGAGAACAAGAGAAAGAAGTAAGATTAGCTTCTAAAGCAGATTTAGATCAAGCAGTTATAATTGCAAAAAAAGCGTTTGATGAGTGGTCGCTAAAACCTTCTCTTCAAAGAGCCAGAATAATGTTCAAATTTAAGGAGTTAATAGAAAAAAATTCAGATGAACTGACACAATTAATTGTAGCAGAACATGGTAAGGTTTATGAAGATGCAAAAGGATCTTTAACTAGAGGGCTTGAAGTTGTTGAGTTTGCATGTGGTATTCCACATCTACTTAAAGGAGAATTTTCAGAAAATGTTGGTACTAATGTTGATAGTTGGTCTATACGACAACCTTTAGGAGTCGTTGCAGGAATTACGCCATTCAATTTTCCAGCTATGGTTCCAATGTGGATGTTTCCTATAGCTATCGCTTGTGGAAATACTTTTATTTTAAAGCCATCAGAAAAAGATCCATCATGCTCAATAAGATTAGCAGAACTTCTAAAAGAAGCAGGTTTACCAGATGGTGTTTTTAATGTTGTAAATGGAGATAAAGAGGCTGTAGATGCAATACTTACAAATAAAGATATTAAGGCTGTAAGTTTTGTAGGTTCAACACCTATTGCAAAATATATATATGAAAACTCTGCTAAAAATGAAAAAAGAGTTCAAGCATTGGGAGGTGCCAAAAATCATTTAGTTGTAATGCCTGATTGTGATTTAGATGGAGCTGTAAATGGTTTGATGGGAGCTGCTTATGGGTCGGCGGGCGAAAGGTGTATGGCACAATCAGTTGCAGTAGCTGTTGGAGATATTGGAGATGAGTTGGTATCAAGATTATCAAAAAAAGCAGAGGCTTTAAAAGTTGGTCCTGGAATGGACAAAAATTCTGAGATGGGCCCTTTAGTTACAAAAGAACACTTAGAAAAAGTAAAAAGTTATGTTGATTTAGGAGTTAAAGAGGGAGCAAAATTATTAGTTGATGGAAGAAACTTAAATTTACAAGGATATGAAAATGGATTTTATATCGGTGGTTGTTTGTTTGACCATGTAAAAAAAGAAATGAGAATTTATAAAGAGGAAATATTTGGTCCTGTTTTGTCTGTTGTTAGAGTAAAAACCTTTGAAGAAGCCGCAAAATTAATAAATGATCATGAGTATGGAAATGGAGTTAGTATTTATACCAGAGATGGTGATGCTGGAAGAACATTTGCGAGTAAAATTCAAGTTGGAATGGTTGGGATAAATGTTCCAATACCAGTTCCAATGGCTTTCCATAGTTTTGGAGGCTGGAAAAGATCTTTATTCGGTGACAGTGCTATGCATGGCATGGAAGGTATAAAATTTTACACTAAATTAAAAACAATAACTTCAAGGTGGCCTTCTGGAATTCGTTCTAATGCTGAATTTGTGATGCCAACAATGAAATAAAGGAGAAGATGAGCAAGATATCTTTAATTGGAGCAGGTCAAATTGGTGGAACTCTCGCACACTTAATTGGAATAAAAGAATTAGTTAATGAAGTAGTTTTATTTGATGTGGCTAGTGGGATAGCAAAAGGTAAAGCTCTTGATATTGCTCAGTCATCATCAGTTGACGGTTTTAATGTAAAGTTTTCAGGAACTGACGATTATAAAGATATTAAAGGTTCAGATGTAATAATCATAACAGCAGGGGTACCAAGAAAACCTGGAATGAGTAGAGATGATCTACTTGGAATTAATTTAAAAATAATTAAACAAGTAGCTTATGGAATAAAACAAAATGCTCCAGATGCATTTGTAATATGTATTACTAATCCTTTAGATGTAATGGTAATGGCATTTCAAAAATTTTCAGGCCTTAATCCAAACAAAGTTGTAGGAATGGCTGGTATATTAGATAGCTCAAGATTTAAATTATTTTTGTCTGAAGAGTTTAATGTTCCGGTAAGAGAAATAGAGGCAATGGTAATGGGTGGACATGGAGATACAATGGTTCCGTTACCAAGATTTACAAAAGTTTCAGGAAAACCTTTATTGGACTTGGTCAAAGAAGGAAAAATTTCCCAAAAAAGATTGGAAGAAATAAATCAAAGAACAAGAGATGGAGGAGCTGAAATTGTAAAATTTTTGGAAAAAGGTTCAGCTTTCTATGCGCCAGCAGCTTCTGGAGTTGAGATGGCCAAAGCTTATCTAAAAGATGAAAAAAAAATGCTTCCTTGCGCTGCTTACTTGAATGGAGAATATGGAGTTAAAGATATTTACGCTGGTGTTCCAATTATTGTAGGCAAAAATGGTGTTGAAAAAATTGAAGAAATAAATTTAGATGAGAAAGAAAAATCTGAATTTCTTCACTCTGTTGAAGCTGTAAAAAAACTTTGGGAAGCAGCCTCTAATATAGATAAAGATTTAGCTAAATAATGAACATACACGAGCATCAAGCTAAACAAATTTTGAAACAATTTGGTGCAGTTGTACCTGAAGGAGTATTTGGTTTCACTGTTGATGAACTTTTAGAAAAATGTAAATCATTAAAAACAGACAAATATGTTTTAAAGGCTCAAATACATGCAGGTGGTAGAGGAAAAGCTGGTGGCGTAAAAATTTTAGATAATTTAAATGAATTGAAAAAATCAGCAAAAGAACTACTAGGAAAAAAATTAATTACTCATCAAACAGGTCCAGAAGGAAAAGAAGTAAAAAGACTCTATGTGGAAGTATCATCAAACATCAAAAAAGAATTTTACCTATCTTGTTTGGTAGATAGAGCTACTTCAAAAATTGCATTTATTAGTAGTGATCAAGGAGGTATGGATATTGAGGAAGTAGCTGCCAAATCTCCAGATAAAATTTTGACAACTAAAGTTGAATTAAATGAAGAAATTTCGAACGAAGATTGTGAAAAAATAATTAAAATTTTTAATTTAGAAGGCAGTTCTAAAAATGAAGCAATTTCTCTAATTAAATCAATTTATAAAATGTTTATAAAGACAGATGCAAATATGGTTGAAATAAATCCGCTAATATTGACTAAAGAAAAAAAAATTGTTTGTTTAGATGCAAAAGTTAATTTTGATAGTAATGCTTTATTTAGACATCCAGAAATTTCAGCGCTTAGAGATTTAAGTGAGGAAGATCCAGCAGAAATTGAGGCAAGCAAACACGATTTAGCTTATATAAAATTAGACGGAAGTATTGGCTGTATGGTCAATGGTGCTGGACTAGCTATGGCAACAATGGATATAATTAAGTTATACGGCAAAGAACCAGCTAATTTTTTAGATGTTGGAGGAGGAGCTTCAAAAGAAAAAGTTTCAGCTGCTTTTAAGATAATTTTGTCAGACAAAAATGTAAAAGGAATATTAATAAATATTTTTGGAGGGATTATGAGATGCGATGTTCTTGCCCAAGGCGTTGTTGATGCAGCAAAAGAAATTAATATTAGCGTTCCACTTGTAGTAAGATTAGCTGGCACAAACTTTAAAGAGGGAAAAGAAATACTTGATAATTCTAGTTTAAAATTAATTTCAGCAGAAAATCTTGATGATGCAGCAAAAAAAATTGTTGAGGCAATTAGATAAATGTCAGTTTTAGTTAATAAAGAAACAAGATTAATTTGCCAAGGATTTACTGGCTCACATGGAACTTTTCATTCAGAACAAGCAATTAAATATGGAACAAAATTGGTTGGGGGTGTTACACCAAAAAAAGGTGGACAGAAACATTTAGGCTTACCTGTATTTAATACTGTAAAGGAAGCCAAAGACTCTGAAGGTGCAAATGCTACAATGATTTACGTTCCTGCAAAGTTTGCTGCAGCTGCAATTGTCGAGGCAATTAATGCCTCAATTGAGCTTATAGTCTGTATTACTGAAGGTATTCCTATTCAAGATATGCTCAAAGTAAAACAAAAATTATTTAAATCAAATTCAAGATTAATTGGGCCTAACTGCCCAGGAATTATAACTCCTGATGAGTGCAAGATTGGTATTATGCCTGGTAATATTCACAAGAGAGGATCAGTTGGTATCGTCTCTAGATCTGGGACTTTGACATACGAAGCCGTTGCCCAAACTACGGAAAATGGTCTTGGCCAATCAACTTGTATTGGAATCGGTGGAGATCCAATTAATGGAACAAATTTTATAGATTGTTTAGATTTATTTTTAAATGATGAAGAAACTAAATCAATTTTAATGATAGGTGAAATTGGAGGTACTGCTGAAGAAGAAGCAGCAGAATTTGTTAAAAATCATAAAATTAAGAAACCAATGGTTGGATTTATTGCAGGTGTTACAGCTCCTCCTGGAAGAAGAATGGGCCATGCTGGAGCTATTATTTCGGGTGGAAAAGGTGGAGCACAAGATAAAATAAAAAAGATGGAAGATTGTGGTATAACTATTGCTAACTCACCTTCGAAAATTGGCAAAACTCTTTTTGATAAATTGTCTAATTGAAAAATTTTTTTCTAGGATTATATTAAAATAGAATGTCTTCTTCTAAAAATTTAGAGCTTAAAAAAACTGGCTTTTTAAGTAAATCTAATAGTGCATTTATAGAACAAATGTATTTACAGTACATTAACAAAGATACAAACTTACCTCAAAGTTGGAGAAATTATTTTGACGAGATTGGAGATGAGGTGGACATTGTTATTAACGAAATAAATGGACCATCATGGAGCCCTAAAAAAAATAAAATATCTGTAAAAGATATTAAAGAAAAAATAACCGAAAATAGTGAAACTAATCAATTAGAAATAATCAGATCAAATGCTAACTCAATTAAAGCCGTTGCAATGATTAGATCATACAGACAACGAGGGCATTTAATAGCTAAGCTTGATCCATTAAGTCTTATGAAATCGGACTATTTGGATGAACTACATCCTGAGTCGTATGGATTTAATAAAGAGGATTATGATAAAAAAATTTTTCTAGACGGAGTAACAAATAAACAATACTCGAATATAAGAGAGATTTTAAAATTCTTAAAAGAAAAATATTGTGGTTCTATTGGATATGAATATATGCATATTTCTAATCCAACCGAGAGAAAATGGTTTAGAGATAGAGTAGAAAAAGCTGATGATTTTAAGTTTACTCAAAATGGTAAAGAGGCAATTTTAAATAAATTAATTCAAGCCGAGGGTTTTGAAAAATTTTTACACACTAAATATGTTGGAACTAAAAGATTTGGACTTGATGGTGGTGAAAGTCTAATTCCTGCGTTAGAACAAATAATTAAAATAGGCGGTCAATCTCAAGTCAAAGAAGTTAAGATTGGAATGTCTCATCGTGGAAGACTAAATGTTTTAGCGAATGTTTTACAAAAATCGTATAAAAGAATTTTTAACGAATTTGCAGGAGAAATTAACTCTTCAGAAGATGGTGCAGGTGATGTGAAATATCATTTAGGAGCTTCATCAGATAGAGAATTTGATGGTAATTCAGTTCACGTTAGTTTGACCGATAATCCATCACATTTAGAAGCAGTAAACCCAGTCGTGCTTGGACAAACTAGAGCCAAACAATACTTTCATAAAGACAAAGAGAGAAAAAAGGTAATACCAATTTTAATACATGGAGATGCGGCTTTTGCTGGACAAGGAGTTGTTGCAGAATGTTTTGCTATGTCAGGTTTACCTGGTCATAACACAGGTGGAACTATACATATTATCATTAACAATCAAATTGGTTTTACAACAAGTCCAAGATTTGCAAGATCTTCACCATATCCATCAGATATCGCAAAAATGGTTGAAGCTCCAATAATTCACGTCAATGGTGATGACCCTGAGGCTGTTGTATATGCAGCTAGAATAGCCACAGACTTTAGATTAAAATTTAATCGAGATGTTGTAATTGATTTGATTTGTTATAGAAGGTTTGGTCATAATGAAGGTGATGAGCCATCTTTTACTCAGCCTCTAATGTATAAAAAAATTAGATCTCACCCATCACCAGTCAAAGTTTATGGTGAAAGATTAGTAAGCAACAAATCAATTACAAAAGAATTTTTAAGCGAGTCTATTAAAAAATTTAAAAATTTATTAGATGAGCAGTTTAAAACTGCAAAAGACTATAAGCCTAAAATAGAATGGTTTGAGGGTACATGGTCTAGATATAAGCCTGAAAGAGGCAAAGATAAAAGAGGCGTTACAGGAGCAGATACAAAAAAATTAGTAGAAATTTCTAATAAAATTAATTCAATTCCAAGAGAAATTAATATTCATAAGACAATTTCAAAAATTTTAGAAAATAGGAAAATTAGTGTTGAAAATGGTTCAGGAATAGACTGGTCAACAGCAGAAGCCTTAGCTTTTGGATCATTAGTAGAGGAAGGCTATCCAGTAAGGTTGGTAGGTCAGGACTCTGGAAGAGGAACATTTAGTCAAAGACATTCAGTGTTGAGAAATCAGGTTGATAATTCCAGATATATTCCTTTAAACAATATTTCAAAGAAACAAAAAAATTTTGAGGTTGTAGATAGTTTTTTATCTGAACTTGCTGTTTTGGGTTTTGAGTATGGTTATAGTTTGGTTGAACCTAATACACTTACGATCTGGGAGGCTCAATTTGGTGATTTTGCGAATGGTGCACAAGTCGTGATTGATCAATTTATAGCCTCAGGTGAAAGAAAATGGTCACGAGCTTCAGGATTGGTTATGCTATTACCACACGGTTACGAAGGTCAAGGCCCTGAACATTCATCTGCAAGGTTAGAAAGATTTCTTCAATTATGCTCTAATGATAACATGCAAGTAATGAATTGCACAACACCTGCAAATTACTTTCATGCTTTAAGAAGACAAATGCATAGAGATTTTAGAAAACCTTTAGTATTAATGACCCCTAAATCTTTATTGAGACACAAATATTGCATATCTAACATTGAAGATTTTAGTAAAGAAAATTCATTTCATAGAGTAATGTGGGATCACGCTTTAGATCCAAAAACTAAAGGTTTTATAAAGTTAAAAGAATCAAAAAAAATAAAAAAAGTGATTTTATGTTCAGGTAAAATATATTTTGATTTACTTGAAGCAAGAGAGAAAATAAAAAAAGATGATGTAGTATTGTATAGGATTGAGCAACTTTATCCTTTTCCAGCTAAAGCACTCGCAAAAGAGTTAAAACCTTACACTAAAAATGCTAAATTCTACTGGTGCCAAGAAGAACCAAAAAATATGGGAGCTTGGTTTTCTGTTAGAGATTATATCCAATGGACATTAGATAATATTAAGGCTAATAATAACCTAATTTCTTATATTGGAAGAAGTCCAGATGCATCACCAGCAACAGGATATGCTAAAAGACATATTTCACAACAACAAGAAATTATAAAGGAAGTTTTTAGTTAATTTATAATGATTGAAAAAATAATAGTACCAGTTTTAGGTGAAAGTATTACAGAAGCAACAGTCTCCAAATGGCTAAAAAAAGAGGGAGAAACGGTTGATGTAGATGAACCAATAGTTGAATTAGAAACAGATAAAGTTAATCTTGAAGTTCCCTCACCTGTATCTGGGATATTAAAGGAAATTAATTCTAAAGACGGTTCTATTGTTGAAGTAGGAGCAGTTCTAGGCTCCGTTTCAGAAAATGGTTCTAGCTCAAAAAAAAAAGAAACAATCGAAAAAGTTTTACCTGCTCTTAAAGAGATTGAAAAAGATAACGTAGTAAATTTAGAAACAAAAAAAGAACCTCAAATTTTTGAGGAAAAAATTGAAGAAGAAAAACCCTTGATTTTAACAAATGAGATTCAAGAAAAAGAGGAAATGAAAGGTGAAAATCATTTAGAAAACAAATCATTATCACCTGCAGTAAGAAAAATTGTAGCAGAAAATAAAATAGATTTAGAAAATGTAAAAGGTACTGGGAAAGATGGAAGAGTTTTAAAAGGGGATTTAATAAATTTGATGGGTACTAACCCGCCACCATCTGAAAGAAAAATTAAGTATGGTCAAGAAGAGAGAATTAAAATGAGCAGGTTAAGGCAGACTATTGCTAAAAGATTAAAACAAGCACAAGAAAATGCAGCTTTACTGACTACATTCAATGAAGCTGATATGACTAATATAATGAAGATGAGAAAAGAAAATCAAGAAGATTTTCAAAGGCGGTATGGAATAAAATTAGGCTTAATGTCATTTTTCGTTAAAGCATGTGTGGTAGCATTAAAAAATTTTCCAGCAGTAAATGCTGAAATTGAAGGAGAGGAAATAATTTATAAAAATTATTACAATATTAGTTTTGCAGTTGGTACAGATAAAGGACTTGTAGTCCCAGTTTTGAAAAATGCAGATGAATTATCATTTGCAGATATTGAAAAAAATATTAAAGAAATTTCTGAAAAAGCTAAGAGTGGAAAACTTACTATTGAAGATCTTCAAGGAGGAACTTTTACGATTAGTAACGGAGGAGTTTATGGATCAATGCTTTCTACACCAATATTAAACTTGCCTCAGTCAGGAGTGCTAGGAATGCATAATATTGTTGATAGACCAATAGTTGTTGATGGTGAAATTAAAATTAGACCAGTTATGTATTTAGCCTTATCTTACGACCATAGAATTATTGATGGCAAAGAGTCAGTTTCATTTTTAAAAATGATTAAAGAAAATTTAGAAGACCCTAGAAGGTTATTTTTAGATATTTAGATGGCAGAAAAATTTCAAGCAGTAGTGATTGGAGGAGGACCTGGTGGTTACGTGTGTGCAATTAGGCTTGCGCAATTAGGACTAAAAACAGCATGCATAGAGTCTAGAGGATCACTGGGAGGAACTTGCTTAAATGTTGGATGTATTCCATCTAAAAGTTTATTAAATTTATCAGAAGAATTTCATAAAGTTAAAAATCTATCTAATAAAGGAATAGAAGTTGGTCAAGTTAGATTAAATTTAAATAAAATGATGAAAAGTAAGGACAAAGCCGTAACAGTTTTAACCAAAGGTGTAGAGTTTCTTTTAAAGAAAAATAAAGTTACATATTTTAAAGGTCATGGAAGTTTTAAGTCGAAAAATGAAATTAATATAAAAGATGCTAGCAATAAAGAAACAACGATTAGTGCAGATAATATAATAATTGCTACAGGCTCTGTTCCAGTGTCACTTCCTGGAATTGATTTTGATGAAAAAATAATATTATCTTCAACAGGAGCTTTGAAAATCGAGCATGTTCCAAAGAAAATGATTGTTGTTGGTGGGGGATATATTGGCTTGGAAATGGGTTCAGTTTGGTCGAGATTAGGAGCTGAAGTTCATGTAATAGAATTTTTAGACCATATTACTCCTGGAATGGACAGGGAAATTTCACAAGAGTTTATGAAAATTTTAAAAAAACAGGGAATAAAATTTCATATGCAGCACAAGGTTGAAAAAATCCAAAAAAATAACAAGGGTGTAGTACTTTCTACTGTAGATAAAAATGGTAATAAAAAAGACTTTGATTGTGATGTTGTTTTGATTTCAGTTGGCAGAAAACCAAATACGGATGGTTTGAACATCAAAGCAGCAGGGATTGAACTTGATAAAAAACAAAGAATAAAGACAGATAAAAATTTTAAAACTAATCAAAATAATATTTATGCTATAGGTGATGTAATTAATGGTCCTATGCTTGCACATAAAGCTGAAGATGAGGGAATAGCAGTAGCTGAAAACATTGCTGGTCAGTCAGGCCATGTTAATTATGACACTATTCCTGGAGTTATTTATACAACACCAGAGGTTGCCTCAATCGGAAAAACAGAAGAGCAATTAAAAGAAAAAAATGTAGATTATAAAATTGGAAAATTTTCATTTATGGCAAATTCAAGAGCTAAAGCTATTGATGATGCTGAGGGATTTGTCAAAATTTTAGCCGATGCAAAAACAGATAAAGTTTTAGGTGCCCACTTAATAGGCCCCCACGCAGGCGAATTGATAGCAGAAATAGGCGTTGCAATGGAATTTGGGGCTAGTTCAGAGGATATTGCAAGAACTTGTCATGCTCATCCAACATTTTCAGAGGCTGTAAAAGAAGCAGCACTATCAGTAGATAAAAGAGCAATACACTCTTAATAAATTTTCATATTATCAAAATATGAAGTTTCCGATTCTTTTACCAAATATCTTTAATCATCCATTTACATATGAAAGTGATATCAAATTAAAAATTGGAGATTTCGTTGAAGTACCTTTTGGTAAATCTAAAATAATAGGTGTTGTGTGGGATAATTTTGAAAACAATAATAATAAAATTTTTAAGATTAAAAAAGTAATAAGAAAACTACAAATAACCAATTTAAAAAAAAAAACATTAGATTTTTTAAACTGGTTTTCAGAGTATAATCTAGTACCAAAAGGGATGGCTCTAAAGCTTGTTTTGTTAAGTGGAAAACCGATTGAGAAATTAGATAAAAAATTCTATCAAGATTTTAGCTATAAAATTAAAAAGAATTCATTTGATTTAACAAATGAACAAAAAAGATCTTTAAATGAGATTAATATTTCTAATCAGAAATTTAATGTTCACGTATTACAGGGTACGACAGGATCAGGGAAAACAATTGTTTATTTTGAAGCTCTAAAAAAAATCTTAGAAAAAGGTTTTCAAGGATTAATAATGTTACCAGAAATTGGTTTAACTAATCAATTTGAAAAGAAATTTATAGAATTTTTTAGTTTTAAACCAGCAATATGGCATTCAGGTATTACTAAAAAAAATAAAGAAATAATCTGGAGCGGAATATCAAATGGTGAAATTAAAGTTGTGATAGGAGCACGATCATCATTATTTTTGCCATTTAAAAAATTAGGATTAATAATAGTCGATGAAGAACATGATCAATCTTACAAGCAAGATGAAGGAATAATATATAATGCAAGAGATATGGCTATTTCAAGAGCATCGTTTGAAAATATTCCTGTTAATCTAATTACTGCAGTTCCGTCAGTTGAAACTTATGAAAACATTAAAAAGAAGAAATATAGTGTTTCTAAACTTACTCAAAGATACAAAAACGCCTCCTTACCAAATTATGAAATAATAAACTTAAATAATGTTAAATTAGAAAATCAGTCTTGGATTTCAAAGGAGATAATTAAAAAAGTAAATTTCCATTTAGAAAAAAAAGATCAAGTTTTATTTTTTTTAAACAGAAGAGGTTTTTCACCAAATGTACTTTGTAAAAAATGCTTTAATAGTTTTTCGTGTCCAAATTGTTCGATAAATCTTGTCTATCACAAAAATAAAAAAAATTTATTATGTCATTATTGTGGTTTTAAATCTTCTTTAGATAGAAAGTGCACCAAAGAGGGGGTTTGTGATTTTATATTCAGTGGACCAGGTGTAGAAAGAATTTCGGAAGAGGTAAAGAAAAATTTTCCATCAAAAAAAATTGAAATTTTTTCTAGTGATACGATGAATAAAAAAAGTTCAAAAGATAAACTAGAAAAAATAATTAATAATGAAATCCAGATTCTTGTTGGTACACAGTTAATATCTAAAGGTTTTCATTTTCCAAATTTGAATTGTATTGTTGTAGTGGATATTGATTTGTCTTCCCAAGGGCATGATTTAAGAAATGCTGAAAAAAATTTACAATTATATCATCAGTTATCTGGTAGAGCAGGTCGAACAGGACAATCCTCAACAGTATATTTTCAGACATACAATTATAATACAAAAATGATTTCAGATATTACTGATAAAAATCCAGAAATTTTTTTAGATAAAGAAATAGAAATAAGAAAAAAAAATAATCTTCCTCCTTTTCAAAGATTCATTTCTTTAATTTTGACAGGAGAAAATGAAAATAAGCTAGAAAAAGAGGCTTTAAAATTTAAATTATCTCTTCAAAATAAAATCTATGGAAAAATTTTAGGTCCTGTAAGTGCGCCTATATTTAGATTAAAACGAAAATATAGAGTTAGATTACTTATAAGAGGTCCAAAAACTTTAAAATTGCAGAGTTCTTTGGCTTCAATAATTTCAAAATATAAATTTTCTACTGGAATAAAACTTTCAGTTGATGTTGATCCAATAAGCTTTAATTAAAGGCAAAAAAAAACAGTTTTTAGTCAACGAGTTACTTGAAGACTATAATTGCATATGTTAATTAACACGTGATTTTAAAATTAATCATTTACATTTAAGGATAATAAGTTGAGTAAAAATAAAGGATTTTCTGATACTTCAGCTAGTAGGTATTCTTTAGCTTTATATGAGCTCGCTAGCGAGTCTAATACACTGTCAAAAATTGAGGAAAATTCTCATGCATTATTGAAATTAATTTCAAGCAGCAAAGATTTCAATAACTTTATAAAAGATCCTACAGTAACTCGTGATAGTTTGAACAAAGTTATAGAAAAAATAACTAATAATTTTAGTTTAGAAATTTTATTCAAAAATTTTTTAAGTTTTTTAATTTCAAAAAGAAGATTTTTTTATGTTCAACAAATTTTAAAAAGCTTTAACGAGATTTGTTCAGAAAAAAGAGGTGAATTAAAAGCTGAGATAAAATCAGCTAAAAATTTAACAAAGGATGAAATTAATAAGATAACACAAGAATTGTCAAATAATTTTAAGTCAGAAATAAAATTAAACTATACTCATGATCAAAGTTTAATTGGAGGTTTGGTTGTACAGATTGGCAGTACAATGGTTGATACTTCTATTAAAAAAAAATTACAACAATTAGAAAATAGAATGATAGAGGCATAATATGGAAATTAATCCGTCTGAAGTAACAAAGATATTAAAAGAACAAATTAAAAATTTTGGAGAAAAAGCTGAGATCTCTGAAGTAGGACAAGTTTTGTCTGTAGGTGATGGAATAGCAAGAATTTATGGTTTAGACAACGTTCAAGCTGGAGAAATGGTCGAATTTTCAGATGGCTCTAAAGGTATGGCTTTAAATTTAGAAAGTGAAAATGTTGGAGTAGTTATTTTTGGAGATGACCGAAATATTAAAGAAGGAGATGTTGTAAAAAGAACAGGAAGCATTGTTGATACACCAGTTGGAAAAGAATTATTAGGAAGAGTTGTTGACGGATTAGGAAATCCAATTGATGGTAAAGGTGTGCTAGATAAAGGAGTTAAGAAAAGTAGGGTTGAAGTTAAAGCTCCTGGAATTATTCCAAGGCAATCAGTTAGCGAACCAATGCAAACTGGATTAAAATCAATTGACAGTCTTGTCCCGATTGGAAGAGGTCAAAGAGAATTAATTATTGGTGATAGACAAACTGGAAAAACAGCAGTGGCAATAGATGCTATAATTAATCAAAAAAAAATAAATGAGTCAGGTGATGAGAAACAAAAACTATATTGTATTTACGTTGCAGTTGGGCAAAAAAGATCAACAGTAAGACAAATTCAAAAAACTTTAGAAGAAGCTGGTGCAATGGAATACACAACCATTGTGGCTGCAACAGCATCAGACTCTGCACCATTACAATTTTTAGCTCCTTATACAGGATGTGCTATGGGTGAATTTTTTAGAGATAATGGTATGCATGCATTAATTATTTATGATGATCTTTCAAAGCAAGCGGTAGCATATCGACAAATGTCGCTTATATTAAGAAGACCTCCAGGAAGAGAGGCATATCCAGGAGATGTATTTTACTTACACAGTCGATTATTAGAAAGAGCTGCAAAATTAAGTGATGAACATGGCGGAGGATCTTTAACAGCGCTTCCAATTATTGAAACGCAAGGTGGTGACGTATCTGCTTATATTCCAACTAATGTAATTTCGATCACAGATGGACAAATATTTTTAGAGACAGAGCTGTTTAATCAAGGAATTAGACCTGCAATTAACGTTGGATTGTCTGTTTCTAGGGTTGGGTCTGCTGCTCAAACAAAAGCGATGAAAAAAGTGTCAGGTTCAATGAAACTTGAGTTGGCACAATATAGAGAAATGGCTGCGTTTGCTCAGTTTGGTTCTGACTTAGATGCTTCGACTCAACAACTTTTAAATAGAGGATCTAAATTAACTGAACTTTTAAAACAAAAACAGTACTCACCAATGACAGTAGCAGAACAAGTAATATCCGTGTTTTGTGGAGTTAAAGGATATCTAGATGATATAGATTTAAAAGACATTGCAGAATTTGAGAATAAAATTATCGACAGGTGTAAGTCTGATAAACCTGAGATAATCGAGTCAATATTAAGTTCAGGAAAATTGGAAGAGGATAATGAAAAAAGCTTAATAGAAATGATATCTAATTTAAAGAAAAACTTTAACTCTCAATAAATTTATGGCTAGTTTAGATGATCTAAAAAAAAGAATTACAAGTGTAAAATCTACGCAAAAGATTACCAAAGCTATGAAAATGGTTGCAGCTGCCAAACTTAAAAGAGCTCAAGATAGTGCGGAAAGAGGGAGACCATATTCTCAAAAAATGAATAATGTAATTTTAAATCTAGCTAGTGGTATTTCTGATAAGAGTAATGCTCCTAAACTTTTATCAGGCACAGGAAATGAGAAAATCCATCTTTGTGTGGTAATGACCTCAGATAGAGGTTTATGTGGTGGATTTAATGCCAATATAATCAAAAAGGCTAAAAGTTACTTTTCAAAATTAAAAGAAGAAGGCAAAGAATTAAAGATTATTACTGTTGGGTCTAAAGGTAATGATCAGTTAAAGCGAGCCTATGGAGATAAAATAATCGAAAATATATCTTTTAAAGATTCAAAAAATGCAAATTATTTTGATGCTGAAAAAGTAGGAAAAACTATTATTGAAAGATTTGAAAAAGAGGAATTTGATATTTGTACGATTTTTTATAATCAATTTAAAAATGTAATAACTCAAATACCTCAATCTCAACAGATCATTCCGTTGAATGCTGAAGAAAACAACGAAAATAAGTCAGAAGAAAATTATGAGTTTGAACCAGATGAAGATGAAATTTTAAGTAATTTGCTACCTAAAAATATTTCAACACAAATATTTAAAGCAATGTTAGAGAATTCAGCTAGCGAACAAGGAGCAAGAATGAGTGCAATGGATAATGCTACTCGAAACGCAGGTGAAATGGTTGACAAACTTACTATTGAGTATAATAGAAGTCGTCAAGCAGCAATTACAAAAGAACTAATAGAAATTATATCAGGAGCAGAAAGTTTATAATTATGAGCAAAGGAATAATCACACAAGTTATTGGAGCAGTAGTAGATGTTAAATTTGAAGGAGAACTTCCAGAGATTTTGACTGCGTTAGAATGTAAAAATGGTGACAATCGTTTAGTTTTAGAAGTTGCACAACATTTGGGAGAGTCAACAGCAAGAACTATCGCAATGGATGCTACGGAAGGATTAAAAAGAGGAGATGAAGTAGTGAATACGAACGCGCCAATTAAAGTTCCTGTAGGACCAGAAACTTTAGGCAGAATTATTAATGTAATCGGTGAACCTATTGATGAAAGAGGTGTAGTTAAAACAAAAGAAAGCTGGCCAATTCACAGACCTGCACCTGAGTTTAATGATCAATCAACTGAAACAGAAATTTTAGTTACAGGCATAAAAGTAATTGATTTGTTGGCACCTTACGCTAAAGGTGGAAAAATTGGATTATTTGGAGGTGCTGGTGTTGGAAAAACAGTATTGATTATGGAATTAATCAACAACGTCGCAAAAGCACATGGAGGATTTTCTGTTTTTGCTGGTGTTGGTGAAAGAACTAGAGAAGGAAATGATCTTTATCATGAGATGATAGAGTCTGGTGTAATTAAAAAAGATGGTTCAGGATCAAAAGCGGCATTAGTGTATGGTCAAATGAATGAACCTCCTGGAGCCAGAGCAAGAGTTGCACTTACAGGATTGACAGTAGCAGAATATTTCAGAGATCAAGAAGGACAAGATGTTCTTTTCTTTGTTGATAATATTTTTAGATTCACACAGGCAGGTTCTGAAGTATCAGCACTTTTAGGAAGAATACCATCAGCTGTAGGTTATCAACCTACTTTGGCAACTGATATGGGTAACTTACAAGAAAGAATTACAACAACAAATAAGGGATCAATTACCTCTGTTCAGGCTATCTATGTTCCTGCAGATGATCTAACCGATCCAGCACCCGCAACTTCATTTGCTCACTTAGATGCAACCACAGTACTTTCAAGACAAATTGCAGAGATCGGTATTTATCCTGCAGTGGATCCATTAGACTCTACTTCTAGAATTCTTGATCCTAGAATAGTTGGTGATGAACATTACAGAGTTGCTAGAGAAGTTCAAAAAGTTCTTCAGACCTATAAATCCTTACAAGATATTATTGCAATTTTAGGTATGGATGAATTATCAGAAGAAGACAAACTGACTGTAGCAAGAGCAAGAAAAATTCAAAGATTTTTATCACAACCCTTTTTTGTTGCTGAGGTTTTTACTGGATCACCAGGTAAACTTGTAGATTTAGAATCAACAATAAAAGGCTTTGATGCAATTTGCAAAGGCGAGTACGATCATCTTCCAGAGGCTGCATTTTATATGGTTGGTACAATTGAGGAAGCAGTAGAAAAAGCTGAAAAAATGAAAAAAGATGCTGCTTAATGACTGAAGAATTTAAAGTAGAAATTGTTAATCCTGATAAATTATTCTTATCGAAAGAAGATGTGACTGAAGTAATTGTTCCAGCATTTGAGGGAGAAATTGGAATTCTTAAGGATCACATCGCTATCATTTCCTTTTTAAAACCTGGAATAATTAAAATTTATTCAAAATCTGGTGAGGAAAAATTTTACATTGAAGATGGGATTATAGAGTTTAAGAATAATAATTTATCAGTTCTTACAAGTTCCATTTTTAATCTTAAAAATATGGAAAAAAACAAAATCCAAGAATTATTAAAAAAAGCTGAGGAAGAAACAATTAAAACTGAGATTAATGATCAAACTAAATATTTAATAGATCAAAAAATAGAAGTTCTAAGATCTATAAATTAATAATTTTTTTAATTTTTTTTTGGAGTATTTTGTAAACTTCGAGCTTGAAATCGACAACTACCTCTGTAATCATTTCTAAATCGATCCATTTCCATTCTAAAAATTCTGGCTTATTTGTATTTATGTTGATTTCATTGTCATTTCCCAAAAATCTCATTAAAAACCATTTTTGTTTTTGACCTTTATATTTTCCTTTCCATATAACTCCTAGCAAATGTCTTGGTAATAAATAAGTTGTAATTTCATCTATTTCTCTAATTAATCTGACGTTTTTAATACTAGTTTCTTCCTCTAATTCTCTGTAAGCAGCAGTTAAAAAATTTTCTCCATCATCCACCCCTCCCTGAGGCATTTGCCAAAAGTTTTTAGGATTATCAATTCTTTTAGCTACAAAAACTTGATTTTTTTGATTTAAAACTATAATTCCTACACCACTTCTAAGTGGTAGTTTTTTGTATTTCTCATTCATATTATCCTTTAAGAAGTTTAAGGGCGTAATTTAGTTGATTATCAGTTTCTGTATTAATTATAAAATTATCTAACTCTTCATCTATTTCAATATCTGGTGAAACACCAACTTCAGAAATTGATTTCCCCGATGGTAAGTAATATTTTGCAACAGTTAATCTTATCGCGCCATCATTTTTTAATGGAATTATCGATTGAACTGATCCTTTTCCATAACTATTTTCCCCTATAATTATAGCTCTTTTATGATCTTTAAGTGCACCAGCTACTATTTCTGATGCTGATGCAGAACCATAAT
>QCQC01000010.1 GCA_003212295.1 Pelagibacteraceae bacterium AG-447-E22
AAATACAAATATTAATAAAAGTATCCAAAAAAAAGCATAATAAAAGTAAATATATTTTTTTGTAAAATTATACGTTATTGGATTATGAACAGTTTTATTTTTTTTTTTTCTTTTTTTAGTCATCAGCATGAACTTTTTCGTCTTTTTCATGTTTTTCTTGAGCGGCAATTGTATATTTCGCTACTGGTCTTGCCATCAATCTTTTAAGTCCAATTGGCTCTGCTGTATCTAGACAATAACCATAGGTATCTTCTCTTATTCTAGCTAATGCTTTATCAATTTCAGAAATTAATTTTATTTGCCTGTTAATTGCTTTCATCTCAACATTTTTATCAGTGTATGAACTTGCTTGATCAACTATATCAGCAGAAATACTATTGTCATCCATACTACCATTGTAAAGTGCCTCGTTATTAGATTTCACCAATTCTTTTTTCCATTCTTGTAGTTTCATTCTAAAGAAAACTTTATGTTTTTCGCACATATATTTTTCGGTTTCTTTAGGAACGTATATTTTAGAAATCTTAACTGGACCTTTTATTTTATCTTTTGTTTTATTTAAAGTCTTGGTTTTAGCTTTATTTTGTGGTTTCGATTTAATTAGTTTTTTTTTTGCTGTACTAGATTTAGGCATATTTTTTTTTAGATCCGAGGGAGTATATTCAGCAAATTAATAGTGTCAAGGCAGCTTAATTATTGTAAATAATTAATAATGAATGTTTTAAATAGAAATATAACAAATATTTTTTTTATTTTCGCATTGTTGCATACAATAATTTGGACTCTTGTCCCAACAATAACTAACAATAATTTACCACTAGATGTAATCGAAGCGTTGGCATGGGGCAGTAATTTAGATTGGGGTTTTAATAAACATCCACCAGCAAGTGCTTTTTTTTCGGAATTATTCTTTCAAATTTTTGGAGCACAAGACTGGGCTTTTTATTTTATGAGCCAAATATTCATCCTAGTATCTTTCTATTTTATATTCAAATTTTCGTGTGAATTATTGAAAGATGCTAGATTAGGTTTAATCTCAGTTTTATTATTAGAGTCTATATATTTTTACAATTTTACCACACCAGAATTTAACGTCAATGTTTGTCAATTACCTTTCTGGTCTTTAGTTGTTTATTATTCATGGAAAATATATCAGGCTAAAAAAATTCAATTCGTAGATTGTTTCTTAATTGGATTATTTGCTGCTTTTGGATTTTTATCAAAATATTTATTTATCTACTTACTGATTTCTATTGTCTTACTATTTATTTATTTAATCTTTATTAAAAAGATCAAAAAATTTGATTTTAAATATTTAATTACTATTGAAGTATTTATTGTTCTTTTAGTTCCACATTTAGTTTGGCTTTTTAATAATGATTTTATTACATTCCACTACGGCCTTAAAAGAACCGGTTTAGAAGGATCAAATATTCTAGATCAACTTAAATATCCAATTATTTTTTTAGGAAAACAAATAGGAATATTAGTTCCATTTTTCTGCTTGGTTTACTTATTAGTTAAAAAAATAAAATTTAAAATAAATTTAAAAGATAAAAAACTTTTATTTTTGATATCTATTAATGTTCTTCCTATTGCTTTAATGTTTTTTACTTCAGTGATTACTGGATCGAAAATAAGAACAATGTGGATGACACCTTTTTATTTATTTTTTGGTGTGTTGTTTGTTTATCTATTTCAATCTCAAATAAATATTAAAAAAATAAATTCCTTTTTATATGGGTTTTTATTTTTATTTATATTATCACCAATTTTGTATTCTTATGAGTCAATTACCAACACAGATAAGAGAACAGATTATCCTGGAAAAGAAATTGCAGCAAAAGTTCAAAATGTTTGGGACCAAGATTTTGATAAAGAAATAGAATTTGTAACAGGAAATGAGTGGAAAGCTGGAAATCTTTCCTATCATTTAAAATCAAGACCAAAATGGGAAGGTTTCACAAATAATGAAACTCTAAAAAAATCATCACAATTTATTTGCGTAGATGATGTTTGTCTGGGAAGATACTAAAATTGATAATTTAATTTATGAAAATCAAGATTTTAATTCCTGTTTACAATGATTGGCAATCAGTCTTTAAATTAATTGACGAAATTAATAATTTATCATTAGACCCAAGTTTTGAAATTTCAGTTATCATAGTAAATGATGCATCAAATCATGATCGTGAAGATGAGGGTAAAAATTATGAGAATATTTATTCTTTGAAAATTCTGAATATGAAAAAAAACCAAGGTCATGCAAGATGTATTGCTACTGGTCTCAAGTATATATTCCAAAAAGAAAATTTTGATTATATAATTCCTATGGATGGCGATGGTGAAGATAGACCAAAAGAAATAGAAGAATTTTTAAACCAAATTAAAAACAATAATGGCAAAACCATCGTTGGAAAAAGGGTAAAAAGATCTGAAAATTTTATTTTTCAAATTTGTTATCAATTACATAAGTTATTAACTTTTACTTTTACTGGTAGATTTATTAAATTTGGAAATTTTACTTGTTTATCAAAAAGCACTGTTGAAAAAATGATCAACGAAAAAGCCACTTGGAACAGTTTTTCGGGGTCATTAACTAAAATAGAAAAAGATTTTTTAGAAATACCATCCATTAGAGGAAATAGATATTTTGGACCTTCGAAAATGAGTTATATTAATTTAATCAAACATTCACTTTCAATAATAAGTGTTTTTAGAAAAACGTTTTTAATACGTTCAGCTTTATTTATAATTTTATATATTTTATTTATTAAAAGTAATGCCTCAATAATTACTGCTGTTCCATTAGTTTTTTTATTAATAGCAGTATATGCAATTTCAAATTTAGCCTTGAGAGAAAATATGGAAGAATTTGATAAAGCTTTATCAAACATAAATAATATCGATACACTCAAATAAATTTATTTGACTAAGATTTAAGTTTAATTTAGCTTTAAGTTATTAGAGTAAGTGTGGTTGTGCTCACTTGTAAATAAAGGGACAACAAAAAAATGAGCATAATTATGAAAAGAATATTACTAATTTTAACTTTTAGCTTATTAGCTTCAAGCAATCTATTTGCTGAGAGTTTTAAATTAAATAATTTTAATTTATGGCTTTATGAAAATGGATATCATCAATATTTAAATATAAAAGAAAATCCAGTATGCAAAGAAGAACCAAAATATAGTAATCTTTGGTATTATAATAAATGTGATAAATTTCAAGGAACCAACAATCTAGATATCAAGATAAAAAATAAAAAATTATCAGGTACTAATATTGCTTATCATTCAAACCCAAATAGAGACTCTTTAATTTATTATTTATGGAAATACTCATATAGAGATAGAGGTCAACATTTAAAAGAGTTTAAACCTGCAAATAATTCCTACGATTTTAAATTTAACTTAATTGA
This sequence comes from Pelagibacteraceae bacterium AG-447-E22, assembly GCA_003212295.1. Taxonomy (GTDB): domain Bacteria; phylum Pseudomonadota; class Alphaproteobacteria; order Pelagibacterales; family Pelagibacteraceae; genus Pelagibacter. Next base: position 3,422 of record QCQC01000010.1, read on the forward strand.
AGATAAATTTATAAAAAAACAAATGAAAACTAAAGGAATCTTAAGTTACTTATATTATCAAGATGGTGAAGTATTGATTGACGAATTTTCTCCTAAAGAAAGACTAGGAGAGTTTTTAAATAATGAAACAAAATTTTATTCAATGTCAATGGGTAAATCAGTAACTTCTTATATACTAGGACATGCGATATGTGAGGGCTATATTGACGGAGTTGATGCAAGAGTAAATGACTGGCCTGTAATAAAAGATTCGCTTTATCATGATCAAAAATTAATTAATTTTTTGAATATGAATACTGGTGATCAAAAATATATCGATGAATTTGAGGATGGTACAAGTAAACTAGGTGCATATGAAGATAGGGATATTGAAGCAACTATGCGCTTACACTTTAGAAACAAAAATACAATAAAATCTAAGGATATATACAATTACAATGGATTTGTTACTCAGTTAATTTTAAACTATATAAAATTTAAAACTGATAAAGATTATGACAAGCTCTATAAAAAGATTTTCAATGATAAAATAAAGATCAAAAATAGTATTCTTTATGGTTTTACTAGTCATCAAGAAGAAAATGGAAATGGACATCCTAACATAAGCGCAACAAGATTTGACTATCTTAGAATAGCTAAAGCTATAATGGATGATTATCAGAATGATACTTGTGTTGGAAAATATTTAAAAGAAATCCATAAAAAAAGAATATCTAAATCTAACAGAGATAAAGATGAACCTGCATTCAATCGCTCTGGAACTTATGGAGGTCAGTTTCATATGGATTATCCGGGATTAAAAGATAAAATTGTCTTTGGTATGAATGGTTATGGTGGTCAAGCCATTCTAATTGATATGGAAAATTCAAGAATAATAGTTCTTAATTCACTTCATTATAATAATACCAAATTTAAATATAATCATAAAAAAATTTTATTTGATGTAATTAAAAATGGTAAATAAATAATATTAATGAAAAAAATTTTTTTATTAATTCTTTTTATGTTTTGGGCAATTAACGCCAATGCCCTTCCTTCTTGGATAGGTGATAAACCTATTAAAATTTGTAAGGCTGACCAAGATATTAAAGTTTCAATGAATTGGTATAAAGATAGTGGTGCTTTAGATGGTGAACCAGTATATACCTCGATTAAGAAGGGTGATTATTTAGGTTACTTTAAAAGAGTTAAAGGTTCTGATAAGAATAAAAAAGAGAGATATTGGGTAAAATCTAACAGTTATTTTATTTCAAAAAATAATAAATGGAAAAAAACGATTGTTGATGAAAAATATAAAGGTGTAAAAATAAACAAAATTTTAAAAGACTGTAAAAAAATTACATATCTAAATTACAAATCCAAAACACCACAATCGTTCAATGAAATTTTTGAAAATAATTACAAATCTAAAGATGTTGAACTAACTGGACAATTATATTTACCCCAAAAAAAAGGAGTATATCCTGTTGTATATATTCAACATGGCACAGGTCATCCTAAAGGTTTTGTAAATGCCTATCATAAAATCATTGAGGAGATGCATAAAGAAAAAATAGCGGTATTTATTGGCGATAGTTATTCAGGAAGAAAAATGAAAAAAAGTTATTGGAAGCTTGGTCTTGCTGCGAGAGTTTATGATGGTTTAAGTGTTTTAAATACTTTGTCTGATCATAAAAATATAGATAAAAACAAGATTGGTATTACAGGTTATTCTTATGGAGGAATGGTTGCATTTTTTACAGCTTATCCAAAACTGTTAGATTTAGTTTCAAATGGAAAACAATTTGCTGCTTACATGCCAGTATATCCTGGGTGTGATGTTGTTTTTAAGGAACCTAAAATAGTTAATAAACCTATGCTGATGTTACATGCTGAATTTGATGATTATGCTCCAACAATTGATTGTATTAATTATGTTAAAAAACTTCAAAATAATGGAAACAAAATTGATCTTAAGATTTACAAAGGTGCCCATCATGGATTTATTAAAGTTCAAGAAAGACAATATTTTGAGTTCACTGGTAATATGAAAAATTGTAAACCAGGATACGTGGATGATGATGGTTATTGGTTTTATAATGATAAATCTTGGAAAAATATGACTGAGTTAGAAACTGTAAATGCTATTTTTAAAGAATGTGGAGGACAAGGAGTAACAGTTTGGGGAACTCAAGAACAGCAAAATCAAGCTATAATTGATACAGTTAGTTTTTTTAAAAAGAATTTGAAATAATTTTTTAATTTTAAAAGATTATGAAAAACGTTTTATTAATATTATTTTTAAGTATTTTCATTTTAGGAATGACGGACTTACCAAATGAAGCTAATGCGAGAGAGATTACAAATCTGCAATGGAAAAAAAGTGTTGCTACAGGCAAAAAACTTTCTAAATTCAGAGAAACTGTTACCTACCCAGCTTTAGGCAAGAAAGCTTGGAAGATAACATTATTGCCTAAAGATTGTGGAAGAGATAAAGAGGGTGATTATTCTGATTGTAAAAATAACGGTAGAGACGCTGTTGTTGGACATGGAGGAGGAGACCGTGCTAGAAGTGAGTATTCTACGTCATCAAATAGATATACTGGAGAGAAATGGATTTCAGTAAGTATTTTTATACCAACTGATTTTAAATCAGTTGAACCTGTGAGTACTTCTCTTTTTCAGATATACGAATGGGGAAGCACAAATCAGCAAAGGCATCCAAGAATGATGTTAAGGGTTAAAAGGGGAAATTTAGAACCAAGATATTTTGCTGTAAATGGAATAGATTCTCCGGGAGTAATACATAAACATCTTAAAGTTGATGATATGAGAGGTAAGTGGACCACAATTATATTTCATGCCAAAATGTCGAAAGATCCAAAAAAAGGATTTATAAAAATGTATGTTAATGATGTTCTTTACAATCATTACAGAGGAAGGACTGGTTATGGAGGAAAATTTTTTAATAAATTTGGTATTTATCATAGTTGGATTAGTAGATGGAAAGATGAAATTCATGGTGAATACCCAACACAGATTATTTTTTATGACAATCTTTTTAGAACAAGTAGCAAAGAAAAACTTTTTAAATTAATCCAAAATTAATTATTTAAGTTTTAATTGTTGGTAAACAATAAAAATCAGCAGTATCTATTTTAGAAGAGTACTGCCTTCGCATATTCCATTTTTTATGAACTCCTGCACTTGCAAGACTTAATGTGGATCTTCCATATCTATAATTAGTATTATCTATTGAGCGCATTAAACTTTTTATTTTTTCATCTTTTTCAGATGAAAATAAATTTTTTCTTCCATCGTCATTACGCAGTCCTGTAAGCATGACACCTGCTTTTTGATATCGATAACCATTTTTAAAGATACTTTCTAGAATTGAAACTGCAGTTTTAACAGTTTCAATACTATTGTTTGTTGCAATTGGAAAATCAACTGTCTTTGCATTTGAATAATAGCTATAATCTCTTTGGAAAGGACTGGTTCTAACAAAAACTGTGATTGCTTTTGCAACTAAAGACTCTGATCTAATTTTTTCAGATGCATTTAAACAATAATTTGCAACTGCTTCTTTTAATTCTTGAAAACTTTCAATTCTTTTTCCAAATGATCTTGAAACAACGCAACTCTTTCTTTTTGTTTGAGTAGTTTCTAAATTGATACAGGGAACACCTCTAAGCTCCATTGCAGTTCTTGAACTTAAAACATTCGAACATTTTTTAATCCATGTGTTAGATTTATTCTTAAGTTGTTTAGCATTATAAATTCCATTTTTTTGGTAAAATTTTGTCAACTGTCTACCAACACCCCATACATTATTAATTTCAATTTTTTCTAAGATAGGATCTAAATTTTCTATTCCAATTAAACTAGTAACACCTGATTGTTTTTTCTTTGCAATATGATTTGCAATTTTGCTTAAAGTTTTTGTTTTAGCGATACCAATGCTTGTTGGAATACCTGTCCATTGTAAAACTGTTTCTCTAATTTCTCTTCCGACTTTTTCAACTTCAGAGTCTGGAAAATTAGATAAATCTATAAATGCTTCATCAATAGAATAAACTTCTATTTCAGAATTAAATCTTTTAAGTGTTCTCATTACTCTTCTAGATAAATCTCCGTACAAAGAATAATTTGATGAAAAAACTTCAACTTTATTTTTAACAATAATATTTTTTGCTTTAAAATAAGGTTCTCCCATTTTGATACCTAAAGCTTTTGCTTCATTAGATCTTGAAATTATACAGCCATCATTATTTGATAAAACTACAACAGGTTTTTTTCTTATTCCTGGATTAAATAATCTTTCACAAGAAACATAAAAAGAATTACAATCAACTAAAGCTAGTTTTTTAGTACGTTGAATGGATGACATAAGTTACAACCCCCCAAATAAAAATATCTTCTTCTTCGTTAAGTAAAATTCTATTGGAAAAATCTTTGGATCCAGATGTTAGAAATTTTTTATCTTTTTCTTGAACCAATGTTTTAACCACAAGTTCATCATGAACATTTGCAATAACTGTCGAAAAATTTTTTGGTTTTAAACTTTTATCAACAACTAATAAATCTCCATCATTAATACCAACATCGACCATTGACTTTCCCTGTACCCTGATAATAAAAGTGGCTGGAACATTTTTGATCAAATGCATGTTCAGATCGATATCTTCTTCGATATAATCAGTGGCAGGTGATGGGAAACCAGCACCAGCTTTATGTAGATAGTAAGGAATAGTTAGTTTCATGTTCTTATTTTGTTCTCTTTTATAGTCCATTTATACAATGCATGCAAGAGGTTGTATTTTGAGTCCGTAATTGAATCAAAAGTGAATCAAAACGTGAACATCAAAACTACATTTTGTATGCTTGTGGATAACTTCAACCAGAGATAGTTTAAATAAATTAAAATGAAAAAAATTTTATTAATTTTAATCTCAGTAATAACATTAAACTCTCAAAGTATGGCGTATGAAGAAGCAAATTATGAGGTGGTAAAAGAAAATAAAAACTATGAAATTAGAAAATATTCTGATCGCTTAGTTGTTGAAACGAATTCTACACAAGGCAATGGTTTCAGGAAATTATTCAACTATATTTCAGGAAACAATGACCAAAAAGAGGAAATAAAAATGACAGTTCCAGTAACTCAAGAAATTAAAAATGGAAATATGACAATGCAATTTTACTTACCATCAAAATTTAATAAAGATAACACACCGAAACCCTCAAATTCAGAAATAGAAATTTTAACTATAGAGGGTGGATACTATGCTGTAATTAAATATTCAGGAAGGTCTTCAGACAAAAACTTTTCAAAAAATAAAGAAATATTAGAAAAAGAGTTAAAAAAAGACAATGTAACAATTTTAAGCCCTCCAATAAGAGCGTCTTATAACTCACCATTTACTTTACCAATACTTAAAAGAAATGAAGTAATGTATAGGGTAGATTTATAAAATGAAAAAATTAATATGTCATTGTGGAGCTATTGAAGCTGAGATTAATTTAGAAGGTGATTTAGCTAAAGTAATAAAATGTAATTGTTCTATTTGCAAAAGAAAAGGAGCAATTATGTCTATGGTAAAAAATGAAGATTTTAAAATTATCAAAGGTAATGATAAATTAAAACTTTACCAATTTCATTCAAAAGTAGCAAAACATTATTTTTGTTCTGTTTGTGGAATTTATACTCATCACAATCCAAGAATTAATCCAGCAATGACAGGATTTAATGTTGGGTGTATTGATGACATAAATACTTTTGATATCAAAGAAGTCCCTGTAAATGATGGTCAAAATCACCCTTTAGATAAAAAATAATTCTCATGCAAAAATTTAGCTTATGCTTTGGTAAGGTAAAAAAAGATTGTCTAAAATTTATTAAATCTCAAGAAACAAAAGCTGACAAATTTAAAAATAAAGAAAGAATGATTAAATCTTTTTTAATACCATTATGTTTTTGGATCAGTAAAAAAGCTAATAAAAAAAGTCCATATTTTGTTGGATTAGCAGGAGGGCAAGGAACTGGCAAAACTACAATCAGCTCTTTGATTAGAATTATTTTAACTAAATACTTTAAATTAAATGTTTTTAGAATTTCAATAGATGACTTTTATAAAACAAGAAAAGAGCGAATTAACTTGTCAAAAAGTGTGCATCCTATGCTTCTAACAAGGGGAGTACCTGGAACACATGATATTAATATGATGCTAAGTTTCTTTAAAAAAGCAAAAAGTAAAAAATTTAAAAGATTAAAACTTCCGACTTTTAATAAAGCAATTGATGATAGGTTTAATAAAAAAAAATGGTATGACTTAAAAAATAAACCTGATGTAATTATTTTTGAAGGATGGTGTGTTGGTGCGAAATCAGAAAAAAATATTACGTTAAAGAAAACAATTAATTCGATGGAAAAAGTAAAAGATCAAAAACAGATTTGGAGAAAATATGTTAACCAACAATTAAAATCAAAATATAAAAATTTATATTCACAATTAAATTGTTTGATTTACTTAAGAGCAAAAAATTTTAGTCTGTTACAAAAATGGAGATTAAAACAAGAACGTAAACTTTGGTTAAAAAGTAAAAGCAAATCAAATTTAAAAATAATGAGTAAAGAAGATGTTTTAAATTTTATGCAAACTTATCAGAGAATAACTCAAAACATGTTTAGATATATGCCCAAATATGCTTCAATTATCCTAAATTTAAATACTAACCATCAAATAAAATCTGCGGTATATAAAAAGAGATGAGAATATTTTTTTTTAAATTTTTTTTTATTGTTACTTTTTTAACAGGGTCTGTTTTGGCAGAAACTTTAAACGCTGCTTTAGAAAGAGCATATAAAACTAATCCAGAACTAAATGCTGAAAGAGAAAGCATAAATATTTCTGAACAAGAATTAAAAGTTTCAAAAAGCTCCTACCTTCCATCGATTACTTTAGAAGGTAGCCAAAGTGAAGAAGATACCAGTAAGCTTACAAATCGAAATGGTTCAAATGCCTCTATTACTGATGTTGATCCGTTAGTACAATCAATAACTATTACTCAAACTTTAATTGACTTTGGAAGAGGGGCAGAATATGCAAAAAGTAAAATCGGAATTGATTTAGCAAAAGCAAAACTTTTAAAAAAAGAGCAGGAAATTTTGTATAAAGCTGTAGATGCTTATGTAGGTATGATATCAGCAAAAGAAAAGTTTGAAATAAATGAGTCAAATTTAAATCTATTAGATAGACAAGTTGAAACTGATAAGATTAGACTTGAAAGAGGTAAAATAACATTATCAGATGTTGCACAATCGGAGTCCTCACTTGCAGAAGCTCAAGCTAAGTTTATTCAAGCGGAGAATGACCTTTTAACAAGTAGATTAAATTATGAAAATGTAATTGGTCAATTAAATGATGTGGAAAGTTTAGATAAAAGCTCAATAAATGATTTAAAATTACCCAATCAATTAATCGAGGCAATAGACTTATCCAAAAAGAACAATCCTAACTTAAAAATTGCTGAGCTCGAATACGAACAATCCAAAAAAGAAACAATTAGTGCTAGATCAGATTTGGCACCAACAGCTAAATTATCTTTTGATAGATCAAAAACTGAGGATTTAAGCTCAACTTATGATGAAAGAGAAAAAGATGTTTTAAAAGCAACTGTTACTTGGCCATTTTATTCTGGAGGAAAAAATTATGCAAATTTGAATAAAAGTAAAAGCACTGAATTACAAAAAAGTTTATTGTTAGAAAATTCAATAAAAAAAAATCAAACAGACGTAGCTAGCGCTTGGTCATCTTATCAATCAAATAAAAGTCTATTAAATTCAGTTCGTGCCCAGGTTAGTGCTGCTGAGATTGCCAATGAAGGTATTGTTGCAGAGTATAATAGTGGTTCAGATCGGACTACTTTAGAAGTTATTCAATCAAACTCTTTATTATTAAATGCTCAAATTTCACTGGCTGATTCTGAGAAAAATTATATTCTCTCCCAATTTAATCTTTTAAAATCAATTGGATTATTGAACAGTGAGTATCTAAAAATAAGATAATTATTGGTTTTTTGAGCAAAAAATAAATTAATCTTGCCAATGAGAACAAAATGTGTACATTTATTTTATGATTCGAGTATTAAAAAAATTAAAAAAAAAGGTAAAAAATGACTAAAAACAACCTAAAAGTAGTTAAATCTACAAAAGATCAAGAATTGGACAATAAAGAAAAAAACAAGGCTTTAGAAGCAGCCATAAGCCAAATTACAGATAATTTTGGAAAAGGTTCAGTAATGAAGCTGGGCGAAAAAAGAGCAATGGACATAGAGTCGATATCCACAGGTTCTTTAAGCTTAGATTTGGCTTTGGGAATAGGTGGTTTACCCAAAGGAAGAATTATTGAAGTATATGGACCAGAGTCATCTGGAAAAACAACATTAGCATTGCAAGTTGTTGCCGAAGCTCAAAAGGCTGGTGGAATTTGTGCATTTGTTGATGCTGAACATGCTTTAGACCCAGTTTATGCAAAAAAATTAGGAGTAAATACTGAAGAGCTTTTAATTTCACAACCAGATGCTGGTGAGCAAGCTTTGGAAATAGCAGATACACTAGTAAAATCAGGGTCTATTTCAGTAATCGTAATTGACTCAGTTGCAGCTTTAACTCCAAAAGCTGAAATTGAAGGCGAGATGGGAGATCATCATGTTGGTCTTCAATCAAGATTAATGAGTCAGGCTTTAAGAAAATTAACTGGTTCAATTTCTAACACAAATACAATGATGATTTTCATTAACCAAATTAGAATGAAAATTGGAGTTATGTTTGGAAGTCCTGAAACAACATCAGGTGGTAATGCACTTAAATTTTATTCATCTGTGAGAATGGACATTCGAAGAATTGGTGCCATTAAAGATAAAGATGAAATTATTGGTAACTCCACAAGAGTTAAGGTAGTTAAGAATAAAGTTGCACCACCATTTAAAGTTGTTGAGTTCGATTTAATGTATGGAAAAGGAATTAGCAAAATGGGCGAGTTAGTCGATCTAGGCGCTAAAGCTGATATTATTGAAAAATCAGGAGCATGGTATGCTTATAAAGGTGAAAAAATAGGTCAGGGTAGAGAAAATGCTAAAGTCTACTTAGCTCAAAATCCACAAGTTGCAGCAGAGATTGAAATGGCAATTAGGGAAAAAGCAGGTGTGATTTCTAAAAAGATTGAGGGAAATCCACTAAGTCCTGAAAAAATTGAAAAAGAGAAGAAAGTAGCGGAAAAAGAAGAGGCTAAAAAAGAAGCTACTCCTCCTAAAAAGAACTAAAATTAAAGGTCATCTTTAAATTATAAAAGGCGCTTATAATAAGCGCCTTTGCCCCTTACCACTATCTAGACATAGAACGAAAAAGCTGTATTTTAAAAATATGGCTCAAAAATCACTAAATCAAATTAGAGAAACATTCTTGAAATATTTTGAGAAAAATGATCATAAAATTGTTGAGTCTAGTAATTTAGTTCCAAACAATGACCCAACATTAATGTTTGCTAATTCTGGAATGGTTCAGTTTAAAAATGTATTTACTGGTTTAGAAAAAAGAAATTATCAAAGAGCAACTACATCACAAAAATGTGTAAGAGCAGGCGGAAAACACAATGATTTAGAAAATGTAGGTTATACCCCAAGACACCATACGTTTTTTGAAATGTTGGGAAATTTTTCATTTGGAGATTATTTTAAAGAAAAAGCAATACATTATGCTTGGGATTTGATTACAAAAGATTTTGGTATAGATAAAAATAGACTTTATGTAACTGTATTTTATGAAGATGATGAAGCATTTAATTTTTGGAAAAAAATAGCTGGCTTCAGTGATGATCGAATTATAAGAATTTCAACATCAGATAATTTTTGGTCTATGGGTGAAACAGGACCATGTGGCCCTTGTTCAGAAATTTTTTATGATCATGGAGATCATTTAAAAGGTGGTTTACCAGGCTCAAAAGATGAAGATGGTGATAGATTTATTGAAATTTGGAATTTAGTTTTTATGCAGTATGAGCAAGTTTCAAAAGATAAAAGAATAAATCTACCAAAACCTTCTGTTGATACTGGAATGGGTTTAGAAAGAATTGCAGCCCTTTTACAAGGAACACATGACAATTATGAAACAGACCATTTCAAAAAATTAATTCAATCAACTTCAGAAATTGTTAAGAAAAAACCTGATGAAAAAAATCTTTCGAGTTTTAGAGTTATTGCAGATCATTTAAGAGCTAGTTCATTTTTAATTGCTGAAGGAGTTTTACCATCTAATGAAGGTAGAGGCTATGTTCTGAGGAGAATTATGAGAAGAGGAATGAGACATTCTCATTTATTAGGATCTAAAGAACCAGTTTTCTATAATTTATTTGATGCATTAAAAAATGAAATGTCAGGTAATTATCCAGAATTAAAAAGAGCAGAGTCATTAATTAAAGAAACTTTAAAAATGGAAGAAGAAAAATTTTTAGTTCTTTTAGATCGAGGAATTAAAATTTTAAATGATGAAATATCAAAAATAGACAAAGTTCTTCCAGGAGATGTTGCTTTTAAATTATATGATACCTATGGTTTTCCATTAGATCTTACTGAAGATATCTTAAGAAACAAATCTCTTTCTATTGATACAAAAAAATTTCAATCTTTAATGAAGCAAAGTAGAGAGCTTGCAAAGAAAAATTGGAAAGGTTCTGGAGACGCTGCGGTTGAGAATATTTGGTTTGGAATAAGAGACAAATTGGGTGCTACAGAATTTTTAGGCTATGAAACAAACCAAGCTGAAGGGGTAATTTTATCATTATTAAAAGACAACAAAGAAGTTAAGGAATTAAAATCAGGTGATGAAGGAATGATTATTACTAATCAAACACCTTTTTATGGAGAGTCAGGTGGTCAGGTTGGAGATTCAGGTGAAATTATTTCTGGAGATTTTAAGTTTGAAGTTACCGATGTTCAAAAAAAACTGGGAGACTTATTTGTTCATTATGGAAAAGTAATTAGTAATTCAATTAAAGTAAGTGAAAATGTTGAAATGAAAATAGATGAAGTAAGGAGAAATGATACGAGAGCATATCATTCAGCTACACATTTATTACATGAATCTTTAAGGAGAGTTTTAGGCACTCATGTTACTCAAAAGGGATCTTTAGTTGAACCAAACCGTCTAAGATTTGACTTCAGTCATATGAAACCAATTTCAAATGAAGAAATAGATAAAATAGAGACATTTGTAAATTCAATGGTTTCAAAAAAATCGGATGTTAAAACAAGACTAATGACACCAGACGAAGCTGTTAAGAATGGTGCGTTAGCACTTTTCGGAGAAAAATACGGTGATGAAGTGAGAGTACTTTCAATGGGTGAGGATAATGGAAAATATTTTTCAACTGAACTATGTGGTGGAACACATGTTAAAAACACAGGAGATATTGGTATATTTAAAATTATAAGCCAATCTTCAATTGCAGCAGGAGTTAGAAGAATAGAAGCTTTGAGAGATAAACAATTAGAGAGTTATTTAAAAAATAAAGAAAAATTATCAAATCTATCATCAGAAAAAAATGATGAGTTAATAAAAGAATTAACTAAACAAATAATTAGTCTAGGTGGTAAACCAACTTTAGATCAAACAGATCAAAAATCTTTAATAAGAAATTTAACAAAACAGCTAAATACTTTATCAGTGAAATCTATTCTTAATGATAAATCAAAAAATATAATTAATGACGAGGAAATTAAGGGTATTAAAATAAGATTTCAAAAAGTTGACGGTTTACAACCAAAAGAATTGCGAAAACTTGTAGACAATGGGAAGAAAGATTTAGGCGAGGGGATCGTGGTAGTTTTTGCAAGCAAAAATGACAAAGTAGGTGTTGCTGTTGGTATAACAGAAAAATTAACTAGTAAATTTGATGCTGTAAATTTTGTAAAATTAAGTTCAGAGATTATTGGTGGCCAAGGAGGTGGGGGTAGAAAAGATTTTGCTCAGGCTGGAGGCGAAGACCAAAGTAAGATTAATGAAGCTTTCGAAAAAATTAAGTCTTTAATTTAATTTCTTTTTAAGATTTTGATCAATTACATCTAAAAATTGATTTGTCGTTAAATATTTACTTGAGGGGCCAATTAATATTGCAAGATCTTTAGTCATGGATCCACCCTCAACACATTCAATACAAACTTGTTCTATTATATTTGAGAATTTAATTAGTTCATCATTTCCATCTAATTTTCCTCTATGAGCTAATCCTCTTGTCCAAGCAAAAATTGAAGCTATTGGGTTAGTTGAAGTTTCTTTTCCTTCCTGATGCATTCTGTAATGTCTAGTTACAGTTCCATGAGCAGCTTCTGCCTCCATTATCTTTCCATCTGGAGTTAATAAAGTACTTGTCATTAAACCTAAAGATCCATAACCTTGAGCCATTGTATCCGATTGAACATCACCATCATAATTTTTACACGCCCAAATATATTTACCACTCCACTTCATTGCACAAGCAACCATGTCATCAATTAATCTGTGTTCATAAATAATTTTTGCATCTTCAAATTTTTTCTTAAATTCTTTATTAAATACTTCTTCAAAAATATCTTTAAATCTCCCATCATATTTTTTAAGAATTGTATTTTTGGTAGAAAGATAAACTGGCCATTTTTTTATTAATCCATAACTAAAACAAGATCTTGCAAAGTCTTCGATTGATTTATCTAAATTATACATTGACAATGCAACTCCAGGACCAGTAAAATTAAATACCTCATGTTTGATTTCTTCTTTACCATCTTCTGAGGTCCACTTAATTTCCATTTTTCCCTTACCAGGTACTTTAAAATCTGTAGCTCTATATTGATCTCCAAATGCATGTCTTCCTATCACAACAGGATCTGACCATGAGGGAACTAATTTTGGGATGTTCGAACAAAGTATTGGTTCTCTAAAAACTGTACCCCCAATAATATTTCTTATAGTTCCATTAGGGGATCTCCACATTTTCTTAAGTTTGAATTCTTCTACTCGCGCTTCATCAGGGGTGATAGTTGCACATTTTATTCCCACACCAAATTTTTTAATCGCATTAGCCGAGTCAATAGTGATTTGGTCGTTAGTATTATCCCTACTTTTCATTCCTAAATCATAGTACTCAATTCCAAGATCTAAATAAGGAAGGATCAGTTTCTTTTTTATGAATTCCCAGATTATTCTGGTCATTTCGTCACCATCTAACTCAACAACAGGGTTTTTTACGCTTATTTTACTCACAAATATTATTTTATCTTATTAATTGAATTTCGCGATTTTATATACATATTAATGAAAAATTATCAAATAGAAGAATATGTTTAACAAGATATTTCCAAAGATACACGCAGAAGGCTATAAATTTTTAGTCATAGCTGGAATAATTACTATAATTTTTTATATTTTTAGTAACTTCTTAGCTTTAATAGGCTTACTGTTAACCGTTTGGATTTATTATTTTTTTAGAGATCCAGAAAGAGTAATTATTAATGATGACAATTATCTTGTTAGTCCTGCAGATGGAGAAGTTATAAAAGTTGAGGAAGTTAATGGGCCAAAAGAACTTGGTCTGGAAAATAAAAATTTTAAGAAAATTAGTATTTTTATGAATGTTTTTGATTGCCATGTTAATAGAATTCCTTGCAGTGGTAAGATTGAAGAAATATTATATAAGCCTGGAAAATTTTTAAATGCTTCATTTGATAAAGCAAGTGAAGATAACGAGAGAAATTATTATAAAATCAAAGACCAACATGGCAACGATATTATAGTCGTCCAAATTGCAGGTTTAGTAGCACGTAGAATTGTTTGTGAGTCAAATAAAGATCAAGATCTAAAACAAGGTGAAAGAATTGGAATGATTAGATTTGGAAGTAGAGCAGACGTTTATTATGAAAATTATGAACCTCTAGTTAAAATTGGTCAAACAGCCATAGCTGGAGAAACTTTACTGGCTAAAAAATAATGGAACCACAAAAGAAAAATTTTAAAATCGTTTCTGATAAAAAAAGTGCTAGAGTTATTTTGCCTAATATGCTGACATTAATTGGAGTATGTATAGGACTTACTTCAATTAGATTTGCATTAGATGGTAGATTTGAATTTGCGATAATAGCAATAATTTTTGCAGCATTAATTGATGGCTTAGACGGAAGAATTGCTAGGTTAATAAAAGGAACTTCTAAAGTTGGCAAAGAGTTAGATTCTCTTACAGATATGATAAGTTTTGGTGTCGCTCCTGCATTTATAATGTACTTTTGGAAGTTAAATACTCTAGGAAGATTTGGATGGTTATTATGTCTTGTGTATGTAATTTGTGTTGCGTTAAGACTTGCAAGATTTAATGTAAATTCAAATCAAGAATCATCTTGGAGAGATAATTTTTTTGAAGGTGTACCATCGCCAGCGGGAGCTATTTTAGTTTTAACACCTCTTATTTTTAGTTTAAGTGGTTTTGACATAATACAATTAAATTATGATCTTATTGTTCCAACTTTTTTTGTTGTTACATCATTTTTATTAATAAGTAAATTTCCAAGCTATTCATTTAAAAAAATTGTAATTCCAAGAAGAACAACAATTTTTTTATTATTTGGTATTGTTTTATTTTTTGGCCTTTTACTAATTTATACATTTAACGTTATCACTATAAGTGTAATTATTTATTTATTACTGTTACCAATTAGTTTTTTTCATTATCAAAAAATTAAAAAGCACCATGAAAATGACAGAATTCAAGACGATGATGATCTTGAAGACATACTTTGATGAAAAAAAATGTAATTGTTTCTTTAGCAGATGCTAACTATTTTCCATTATTAGAAGAATTGATAGATTCTATAAAAAGATTTAAACAAAGTGAAAGTGTTGCAATTTGTGTTTTAGATGCAGGATTAACTGAAGAACAAAAAAATAAGATTTCAAAAAAGATAGATGAAATTAAACCAGCTGATTGGGACATAGAAGTTCCGGGCTATAAAGTAAAAGATAAAGAGTGGTTAAAGAGTCAAGTCTCTAGAGCTTTTTTACCCAAATATTTTCCCAATTATGAAAAATATTTATGGATAGATTGTGATGCATGGGTAAATGATTGGGATTGTATTGAACTTTATTTTAAAGCGTGCAACGAAGGCAAGCTTGGTATTACCCAAACTATAGGTCCAGGATATAAAATTACATCTAAAGTAAATTGGGTACTTGGGAAATTAGCAATTGTTAAATCACAAAATTTTAAACATGCTGTAAAATCAAAAATACCTTATAATAAGGCAAGAAAATTAGCATTCGCTCCACATATAAATATTGGTGTTTTTTCTTTAGAAAAAGACTCAACCGGTTGGAAAGTTTGGCAAAATAATCTGAAACAAACATTAAAAGCTGGAAATATATTTGGTTCTGAAGGACTAGCAATCAATATGGCGGTCTATATTGATAATTTAGAGACAGAGTTTTTACCTCTCAGTTTTAATTGGATTACAAGTAATTTACTTCCAAAATATGATGAAACTAAAAATATATTTGTCGAACCATATTTACCTAATCATAAAATTGGAATTATGCATCTTGCTGCTGGAATTTGGAAAGATGGAAAAGATATGAGAGTAGATAAAAGTATTGAAATTGAAATTAAAACTTTGAGCGGTAAAAAGATTTTAAAAAGTTTAAGATTTAAGAATTAATTGAAAAAAAATAAAATTTCAAAAAATTGGGTCAATAAACAGCATAGAGATATCTATGTTCGAAAATCTAAAATTGATGGTTATAGAGCAAGATCAGTATATAAATTAATAGAAATTGATAAAAAATTTAAAGTTTTCAAAAGTGGTATGTTAGTTTTAGATATTGGTGCTGCTCCTGGAAGCTGGTCACAATACGCTTCAAAAGCCATTAAACAAGGAAGATTAATCTCTGTAGATTTAAAAAAAATGGAAGAAATAAAAAATACTATTCAAATAAAAGGAGATTTTACCGATCCTAATATTAAAAAAACAATAAAAGATTATTTGAGCAAAGGTTTAGATGTGGTGATGTCAGACATGGCAGTAAACACAACTGGTATTAAAAATCTTGATGCAATTCAAACTGGAGAATTATGTAAAGAAGCTATGATTTTTTCAAAAAATATTATTTCTACAAATGGATTTTTTATTTCAAAAATCTTTATGGGAAGTATTTTTAATGAAATTGTCGCACTTGGTAAATCAATTTTTAAAGAAGTAAAGGTTTTTAAACCTCAATCTAGTAGAAAAGATTCCAAAGAAAGCTTTATAATTTGTAAAAAACTTAGATAGGCTCTTTAAAATTAAAAGGAATCATATATAAAAGATTATGGTTCCTATAAAAGAAGCACTTACCTTTGATGACGTTACACTTGTGCCAAAGTATTCTGAAATTTTGCCCAAAGATGTTGATACAAGTATTAAGTTAACAAAATTTTTGAAATTAAAAATACCTGTTTTATCTTCTGCAATGGATACAGTTACAGAAAGCAGGATGGCAATTGAAATTGCTAGAGCAGGAGGTATAGGGGTAATACATAGAAATTTAGACATACACAAACAGGTTTCAGAAATCAAAAAAGTAAAAAAGCAAAAATTATTAGTTGGTGCCGCAGTTGGTGCAGGTACTAATGAATTCGAAAGAGCGGAAGTAATTATGAGAGAAAATGTAGATCTAATTGTTGTTGATACTGCTCATGGTCATACAAAAAAAGTTTCAGAAATAATTAAATTTATAAAAGATAAAAAACATAATAAAACAGCTCTTTGTGCAGGTAATATTGCTACAGCAGAGGCAGCTAATTTTTTAAGTAAATTGGGAGTTGATATTATTAAAGTTGGAATAGGACCCGGTTCTATCTGTACAACAAGATTAGTAGCTGGTATCGGTGTTCCACAATTAAGTGCAATCTTAAATGTAAGAAATGGACTAAAAGACAAGAACATAAAAGTAATTTCAGATGGTGGAATTAAGTATTCTGGAGATTTAGCAAAAGCTTTTGCAGCAGGAGCTGATGCAGTTATGATAGGATCATTGTTTGCAGGAACAGATGAAACTCCTGGTAAATTGATTAAAAAAAATGGAAAATTTTTTAAAGTTTTTAGAGGTATGGGCTCAGTAGGCGCTATGAATAAAGGGTCCGCAGATAGATATTTTCAATCAAAACAAAAAGATATATCAAAATACGTACCGGAAGGTGTTGAGGGACTTTCAAAATATAAAGGGAAAGTAAGTAAAATCATTTTTAAACTAATTGGTGGCCTTAGATCATCTATGGGATATCTGGGTTCTAAACAAATTAAATATTTAAGAAAAAAACCACAATTTGTTAAAATAACTAAAGCTGGATTTTACGAAAGTATGGTTCACAATGTTGATATAATTAAAAATGATAATAAATATTAATGATTAAAATACTTAAACTAACATTATTTTTCTACTTTAGCATAAATATCTTAAATATTTCCTTTGGTAATGAAGAATATTTTAGAAAAGGATTAGAGTTGTATAAAGACAAAAAATATGATGATGCAAGGTTCATGTTTGAAAAAAGTATTGTTTTCAATCCAAAAGATTCTGAATCATATTTATATTTAGCAAAGATTTACAATTATAAAAAAGATCAAAATAATGAAGAAAAAAATTTAAGCACAACTTTACTAATTGAACCCAACAATGAGGAAGCTTTATTAATGCTTATCAAGATAGGCTTAGAAAAATCAAATTATTCAAAGGTAAGGGAATTATCAAAAAAATTTACTAAAGTTTGTAAAAAACTTTGTAGCGAAAATAAAAAAATTTTAGAGAATCTAGACAGTATAGAACCTAAAAATGATTCTTGATCAAAACTTAGACAAGATCTTAATAATAGATTTTGGCTCACAATTTACACAACTGATTGCAAGAAGAATAAGAGAATTAGGAGTTTTTTCTGAGATAGTTAGTCATAAAAAAATTAATTTTAAACAAATTAATAATTCAGTGAAAGGGATAATCTTATCAGGTGGGCCACTTAATGTTTATGAAATAAACAAATATTCATTTGATAACAA
Source organism: Pelagibacteraceae bacterium AG-447-E22 (assembly GCA_003212295.1). Taxonomy (GTDB): domain Bacteria; phylum Pseudomonadota; class Alphaproteobacteria; order Pelagibacterales; family Pelagibacteraceae; genus Pelagibacter. Next base: position 21,509 of record QCQC01000010.1, read on the forward strand.
AATTGTCAATAAGGGTGTTCCTATTCTTGGAATATGTTTTGGTCATCAAATACTTTCAAAATTAAATGGTGGTAAAGTTAAACAATCTAGACACAGAGAATTTGGATCGGCTTATATATATAAAAAAAGGGAAAGTCTTTTAATAAAAAATTTTTTTAAAAATAAAAAATTTGTTGATGTTTGGATGAGTCATGCTGATCAGGTTTCAAAATTACCAAAAAATTTTGACGTAGTTGCTTCTAGTGAAAATTCTAAGTTTGCAATAATTGAAAACAGATTTAGAAATTTTTATGGAGTACAATTTCATCCAGAAGTAACACATACAGAAAATGGAAAAATAATTATAAAAAATTTTATTTTTTTAATATGTAGAATTAAAAAAAATTGGTCTGCAAAGAATCAAAAAATCAAATTAATAAATAATGTTAGAAATAAAGTAGGAGATAATAAAGTTATCTGTGCATTGTCAGGAGGCGTTGATAGCAGCGTGGTTGCTCAATTATTAAATAAAGCTATTGGAAAAAAGCTATATTGTATTTTTGTTAATACAGGTCTTTTAAGAAAAAATGAGGAAAAGCAGGTCATAAAAACATTTAAGAAAAAGCTAAAAATGAATTTAATATATGTTAATGCAGAAAAAGAATTTATCAAAAAATTAAAAAATGTTTCAGATCCTGAAAAAAAAAGGAAAATTATAGGAAATCTTTTTATTAAAATTTTTGAGCGTTATGCCAAAAGAATAAAAAACGTAAAATTTTTAGCTCAAGGAACACTTTATCCAGATTTAATTGAGAGCAAATCTGTTACCGGAAGCAATACATCCAAGATTAAATCTCATCATAATGTTGGTGGCTTACCAAAAAAAATGAAGCTAAAATTGGTAGAACCTTTAAAATTTTTGTTTAAAGACGAGGTGAGAAAACTTGGATTAGAATTAAATTTAAGCAAAGAAATCATTCAAAGACATCCATTTCCTGGTCCTGGTCTAGCAATAAGAATGCCTGGCAACATAACAAAAGAAAAAATTAATATTTTAAAAGAAGCTGATTTTATTTTTATTAAATCTTTAAAAGATAATGGACTTTATAATAAAATTTGGCAAGCATATGCAGCTCTTCTGCCAGTAAAAACTGTTGGCGTCATGGGAGATAATCGAACTTATGAATATTTGTGTTTATTGAGAGCAATAACATCTGAAGATGGAATGACAGCTGATTTTTATGATTTTAAAAAATCGTTTATTCAAATGATTTCAAACAAAATAGTAAATAGCATAAGAGGAATAAATCGGGTAGTTTATGATATTACATCTAAACCACCGAGTACTATTGAGCTAGAATGATTAAATTTAAAAAAATTATTAATAAAAAAAATAAATCAAAAATAATTTGTCTCACAGCTTATTCAAAAAATTTTGCTAGTGAAATTGATAAGCATGCAGATATTGTATTAGTAGGAGATTCATTGGGCTCAGTTTTATATAATTATTCTACAACTAGAAAAGTTACCTTAAATGAAATGATCAACCATTCTAAGAGCGTAAGATTAGGTGTAAAAAAAAGCTTGATGGTAGTAGATATGCCTTTTAAGTCTTATGACACAAATACTTTAGCATTAAATAATGCAAAAAAAATAATTAAAGAAACCAAATGTGATGCTGTAAAGTTAGAAGGTGGAAAAAAAATTATTAAGCAAATCAAATTTTTGATTAAAAATAAAATACCAGTAATGGGTCATCTTGGTTTATTGCCCCAAACTACAAAAGGTAAATTTAAATCCAAAGGTAAAACTCAAAAAGAAAAAAGACAACTTCTTAATGATGCAATGTTACTTCAAAACGCAGGAGTTTTTTCCATCGTTTTGGAATGTGTACAAACATCAACTGCAAAAGAAATTACCAAAAATTTAGATATACCCACTATAGGAATTGGATCCTCTATACACTGCGATGGTCAAGTTCTTGTAACAGATGATCTTCTTGGTTTAAACGAAACAAAAATTAAATTTGTAAAGAAATTTTTAAATTTAAAAAAATATATTAATATTGGCTTGAAAAAATATGCTTCAGATGTGAGATCTAAAAAATATCCATCTAAAAAATATTCTTATTAAAAGTATTTTTTGAACTGTTCATTTATTGATAAGATATCTAAATCCGCAAGTCCTCCGATTACTAATTGGATTGCAACTAATAATATAAAACCTAAACCAATATAAACAATCCATAAATGTTTTTGAATATAGTTTGCAAGATATGTTGCTAAAGCTCCTGTTAAAACAACAGAAAGTACAAGTCCAAAGATCATAAAACCAAAATTTTCTTTTGCTGCAGCAACCACTCCAATCACATTATCAAAACTAATCATGATGTCTGCAAATAAAACTTTAAAAACACTTTGTATAAAAGAAGGTTCTTTAGATTTTTTAGTCGGTGATTTTATTTTTTTAATTTCAAAAAGATCTTTTCTCAAATCATTTACTATCCAAATTAAAAGTAGACCACCTAATATTTTAATAAAGTAGAATTTAAATAGATAAGTAGCAAAAAGTGCAAATATAACTTTAAAAATTAAAGCACCAGCGACTCCCCAATAAATTATTTGTTTTTTATTTTTTGGAATAAAATTTGCCGAAATCACACCAATAATGATTGCATTATCTGCTGTTAAGATAATTGTGATGAAAATAATTTGGGCTAATATAAGTAATTCTTCAAACAAAATAGAAACATATTATTAGATATTAATAATAATTCAATTAAAAGTAGTATTATTTTTTTATTGATAATTATTTTAATACATAATGAAATGCGATTAATAAAAATGGAGGATAAATGAAGTTTATTAAATATTTATTAACTGTTTTAGTTTCAATAATTTTGTCAATTAATATCGCTTATGCGGAAAAATGGGATATGGCTCTAGCTTATGGAGCTGGAAATTTTCATTCTGCTAACGCAGCGGAGTTTGCCAAAAATGTAACTGAAAAAAGTGGAGGAAAATTAACGATTGTAACTCATCCAGGTGGATCATTATTTAAAGGGGGAGAAATTTTCAGAGCTGTTAGGACAGGACAAGCTCAAATAGGTGAAAGATTTATGTCCGCCCTAGGTAAAGAAGATCCATTATTAGAGGTAGACTCTCAACCATTCTTAGCAACATCTTATGCTGATGCTATGAAATTATATAAAGCTTCAAAGGCTGAGATTGTTAAAGGACTAGATAAAAAAGGATTAATTTTTTTATATGCAGTACCATGGCCAGCGCAAGGTTTATACAGCAAAAAAGAAATTAATTCTGTTAATGATCTTAAAGGACTTAAGTTTAGAGCATATAATTCTGCAACAATTAGAATCGCTGAATTAACAGGAATGGCTCCAACTAAAATAGAAGCTGCAGAGATAAGTCAGGCATTTTCTACAGGAGCAGTTGAAAGTATGATTACATCACCAACTACTGGAAAAAATTCTAAGATTTGGGAAAATGGTGTGAAATATTTCTATGACATTGCTGCATGGTTTCCAAAAAATATGATAATTGTAAACAAAGACGCTTGGAACAAACTAGATAAAGCAACACAAGATTTAGTTATGAAACAAGCAGCTTTAGCTGAAAGAAAAGGTTGGCAGTTATCAAAACAAGGGAATGTAGGTGATAAAAAAGCTTTGGCTGATGCCGGAATGGTAGTAGGTAAAGTTAATTCATCATTACAAGCTCATTTTGAGAAAGTTGGACAGACTATGGCCAAGGAATGGTCTGATAAAGCTGGATCAAGAGGTGCAGCTGTTTTGTCAGCTTACAAATAATCAAATTTAACTTTAAGGCCACTTATATTATTTAAGTGGCCTTAAATTGATATGTTTGAAACTTTAAATAGAAGTCTTAATAAGCTTTATAAATTTTCTGGTTACGTTGCTGCAATATTTTTAATTTTAGTGGCAGTTTTTATCCTTATTGGTATCTCATCTAGAATTTTTGGTTTTTATATCAGAGGACTTGCTGAATACTCAGGTTATTGCATGGCTGCAGCATCTTTTTTTGCTTTAGCTTATACATTTGTTGAAGGTGGTCACATTAGAATAACTCTTTTTTTAGAAAAATTATCAGGATTAAAAAAAAAGATAATTGAAATTTGGTGTTTAGCTGTAGCGAGTTTTTTTTCAGGATACTTAGCATTTTATTTCATAAAAATGTTAATCATTTCATACAAGTTTCAGGAAAGAAGCGAAGGCGCTGATGAAATTTTAATTTGGATACCACAAACAAGTGTAGCTATTGGATCAACAATATTTTTTATAAGTGTTTTTCATCAATTAATTTTGATGATTAAAAAGAATTAAATGATAGAAATATTTTTAACAATTTTTTTTATAACTGTTTTACTATTTTTTTTAGGTAGTGGAATTTGGGTAGCCGTTAGTATGATAGGGGTATCAGCTATTGGTATGATGTTGTTTACTTCAAGACCAGTAGGTGATGCCATGGCAACAACTATATGGGGAACATCATCATCTTGGACTTTGACTGCTTTACCACTTTTTGTTTGGATGGGAGAAATCTTATTTAGAACAAAACTCTCAGAAAATTTATTTAAAGGTCTTTCACCTTGGATGCAAAAACTACCAGGAGGCTTGATACATGTAAATGTTGTTGGATGTGCTTTGTTTGCAGCTATATCTGGTTCATCAGCGGCAACAGTTGCTACAGTGGGTAAAATGTCAATACCAGAATTACGAAAAAGAAATTATCCTGAAAAAATTTTACTTGGTAGTTTAGCTGGGTCTGGAACGCTTGGCTTGTTAATACCACCATCAATTATTTTGATTATTTATGGAGTAGCTGTGCAAGAATCTATAGCAAAATTATTTATTGCAGGAATTATACCAGGAATAATGATTGCCTTAATATTTATGTCTTACGTGGTAATTTGGTCTTTAATCAATAAAAAGGATATGCCGAAAATTATTGAGGAATTTTCATTTTTAGAAAAAGTTAAAAGATCAAGGCAACTTCTACCAGTTATACTATTAATTTTGGGTGTAATTGGTTCAATTTATACTGGAATAGCAACTGCCACTGAAGCAGCTTCTTTGGGAGTTGTTGGAGCTTTGATTTTATCTTATTTTCAAAAAAGTTTAACATTAGACACATTCAAATCATCTTTATTGGGCGCAACAAAAACTTCTTGTATGATTGCATTTATTTTAGCGGGCTCGACGTTCCTATCTTTAGCCATGGGTTTTACAGGCTTACCAAGAAATTTAGCAATATGGATTCAAAATATGGACTTATCTCCTTATGTATTAATTTTTGTTTTAATGATTTTTTATATTATTTTAGGAATGTTTCTTGATGGTATATCTGCTGTAGTATTAACAATGGCAATTATAGAACCAATGATAAGACAGGCAGGGTTCGATATGATTTGGTTTGGTATCTTTTTAGTTATTGTTGTTGAGATGGCACAGATAACACCTCCAGTTGGATTTAATTTATTTGTTCTTCAAGGTATGGCAAATAAAGATATGGGATATATTGCTAGAAGTGCTTTTCCATTATTTTTATTAATGGTTTTAGCTGTTATACTTGTAGTGATATTTCCAGAGATTGCTTTATGGATGCCTGAACAAATGGTTAAAAATATAAATTAATATTTAGAAACCTTTTCACCAGCTATTATAGCTTTTAATTCTTCGTACTCCTGACAATTACAACCCTTTAACACTTCTAGTCTTTCCACTGCAAGGTTATGTCTATTTGTTGCAACGTATAACTCTCCTAGGTACTCATTTATTCCTTTATGTTTTGGATCAATAGCTAAACCTTGTAAGTAATATTTTTCTCCATTTTCATAATCTCCTAGTTTTCTTGTAGTGAATCCTAAGTAATTTAAAGTGTCAGCTTTATTTGGAAATTTTTTATTAGATTGAATTAATAATTTTTGGGCTTTTTCATATCTTACTTTTGCTTTATCTAGTTTATCTTTCTGTTCGAATTTTTTAGCAGCATTAATGTGGGAAACTGCCATATCGTATTGTGTTTTAGTTTTTGATGAGCCGGTATCACTTGATCCTGCTGCTAAAGCATTAAATATTAATAATATTGATAGAAAAAAAGAGGTGAATAAATATTTTTTTATCATATAAATTTTTTCATTTTGTTTAAAGTTTTAAGTTCTAAACCATTAGCAACTAAATTTTCTTTTATAGATTTAGCAGTAGCTAATGAACTCAGATTATCCCCATGTATGCACACTGAGTCTATTTCACAAGGTATTTGTTTCCCACTGTGACAATTAAGCGACTGAGTTTTAACCATTTTTAAAACATGTTTTTTTGCTTCATCTGGATCAGTTATTAAAGCATGTGATTTTTTTCTTGAGACTAGATTTCCATCATCTTCATAGTTTCTATCTGCAAATATTTCACAAGCAATTTTCATATCCAATTTTTTTGCAGCTTCTTCCATCTTAGATCCGGTTGGGACTAGATATATCAAATCTTTATTAATTTCTTTTATAGTTTTTGCTAAAGTAGTTGCCAAATCAATGTCCTCGCATGCCATATTATTTAAAGCACCATGTGGTTTAATGTGTGATACACTTTCTCCATAATTTGAGGCAATATTTTGAAGAATTTCATATTGATCAATTATAAGTTTTTCAATTTCTGCAGAAGATAAATTCATTCTTTCTCTTCCAAAATTTTCTGGATCATTAAACGATGGATGCGCACCTATACTCACTCCATTTTTTTTTGAAATTTTTACAACTTGGCTCATAGTTTCTTTATCACCAGCATGGTAGCCACAAGCAACATTGGCTGAATTAACTATTTCCAGTAAGTCTGGGTCGTATTTATTAGAGTGGTGTTTTGATTTTTCACCTAAATCACAATTTATATTAATTTCCATAGTATTAAATCTTAAGTATAACATGGCATGATAAAAAATATATCAAATC